>NZ_JBEXEX010000019.1:0-145477 GCF_040606445.1 Streptomyces sp. NPDC005408
CCCACCTCGACTACGACCTGCAGCGCTTCGGACCCGACGACCCCCGCTCGCACCAGGCCGCCACCGACCTGGATGCCGCCCTCGCCCCCCTCCTCCACGACGCCAAACAGGAGGGCCGCACCGTAGTGGCCCTGTCCGAGTACGGCATCACCCCCGTCAGCCGCCCCGTCGACATCAACCGCGCCCTGCGCCGCGCCGGCCTCCTCGAGGTCCACACCCAGGACGGCATGGAATACCTCGACCCGATGACCTCCCGTGCCTTCGCCGTCGCCGACCACCAGCTCGCCCACATCTACATCCGCCGCCCCGAAGACCTCGACGCCACCCGTCAAGCCCTCACCGATCTGCCCGGCATCGACCAACTCCTCAACGACGAAGGCAAAAAGGCCAACGGTCTGGATCATCCCCGCTCCGGCGAACTCGTCGCCGTCGCCGAACCCGATGCATGGTTCACGTACTACTACTGGCTCGACGACACCCACGCCCCCGACTTCGCGCAGCTCGTCGAGATCCACCGCAAACCCGGCTACGACCCCGCCGAGCTGTTCATGGACCCCCAAGACCCCTACGTGCGCCTCAAAGCAGCCAAGGCGATCGCACGCAAGAAGCTCGGCATGCGCTACCGCCTCGCAGTCGTGCCGCTCGATCCCTCACCCATTCGCGGCAGCCACGGCCGCCTGCCCGCGAGCGACGACGAAGGACCGCTCATCCTCTGCTCCACCCCCCACGCCGTCACCAGCCCCGTGAAAGCCACCGACGTCAAAGCCCTGCTGCTGCAACTCGCCGGACTGCCGGGCAACGACTAGTCGTTGAGGAACGCCAGGTCGAGCTGACGCAGCCGCTCCGGCTCCGCCACCAGGTCGATGGCGGTGATCCTTCCGTCGGTGATGGTGAATCCGAAGACAACCAGTGGCCGGCCGCGGGGCGCCCACACCGCGCCCACGGCGCCGTTGACGAGCGCTGTCTGGGCAAGCTGGGCGCGGCCGGAGAAGGTACCGGCCACTGCGGACGCGCCGCGCACCAGGCCCGTGGCACCGGCGCGTACGGCTGCGGTGTCGGCGCGCAGGACGACGTCCGGGTCCAGGACAGTGAGCAGCGCCTCGAACTCGCCGCCGCGTGCGGCCGCGAGGAAGGCGTCGACGACCTGCCGCTGGCGGGACACGTCGGGCTCCGCCAGCGGAGCCGCGCCGCGTACCCGGCGCCGGGCTCGGCTGGCGAGCTGGCGGGCGGCCGCGGGGGTGCGGTCGACGATGGGGGCGATCTCGTCGAAGGGCAGGGCGAACATGTCGTGCAGGACGAACGCCAGCCGTTCCGAGGGGTCCAGGGTGTCCAGGACCACCAGCAGCGCCAGGCCGACCGAGTCCGCGAGCAGGACCTCCTGCTCCGGATCGACCACGTGGCGCTGATCGGTGACCGAGGCGGGTGGCGGTTCGTCGAGCAGGTCCTCGCGCCGTGAGGTGCGTGAGCGCAGCATGTCCAGACACACCCGTCCGACGACGGTGGTGAGCCAGCCGCTCAGGTTCTCGACCGTGTCGGGGTCGGTGCGGTGGAGCCGCAGCCAGGCCTCCTGGACAGCGTCGTCGGCCTCATTGCGTGAACCGAGCATCCGGTAGGCCACCGCCTGCAGCCGCGGCCGGTTCTGCTCGAACCGCGCGGCCAGCCATTCGCCCTCATTCATCGGTCACATTCCTCCGTCGCGGTCCGTCATAGAAGTGACGAACGCGTCCACGGTCACAACTCCCGGCCGCGGTCCGTCATAGAAGTGACGAACGAAACCCAGCCGATGTGACGAGAACTGGCCCCTTCCGATCGGTTCGCACCGATCCGGACGTGACCGAGCGGAGCAGCCGGGAGCGAGCAACTGATCGCCGGCAGTGCTCGCGGCCGCGTAAGACGACTGGCGCGCTTCGTCCCTTCCCCCCGCGAGTTCGTAACGAGCCCTGGGCACAGGACTCCTGACCCTTAGCGAGCATTCATGACGACGCACCTTCCAGCACCTGAGCCGGCCATCGCGCAGCCGCCCCCCACAAACACGTTCTCCAGCCGATACGCCTCGCTCGTTGCCGGCCGACGTACGAAGTGGGTCGTCCTCGTGCTCTGGCTGCTGCTCATGGGCGTGGGCGGATCACTGGCGGCCAAGCTCGGCGACGTCCAGGACAACGACCCCGAGACCTGGCTGCCCGCGAACGCCCAGTCGACGCAGGCGGTCAAACTGGCTGAAGACCACTTCGCCGACAAGGACAGCAGTACCGCGGTCATCGTCTACGCACGCGGCAGCGGGCTCACCGAGGCCGACCTCGCCAAGATCAACGGTGACCGGGGCCGCCTCGCGCAGAAGGGCGCTGCGGGCACGGTCTCCGAGACCCTGGTGTCCAAGGACAACAAGGCCGCGTTCCTCAGCGTGCCGCTGGCGACCTCACCGAGCGACAACAGCGTGCTGGGTGACGGCGTGGACGGGGTGAAGAAACTCACCAAGGACGGCGCGCCGGACGGCCTTGAGGTCAGGATCGCCGGTGAGGCCGGCAACATCGCCGACTTCATCGACGTCTACTCCGGCATGGACGGCGCCCTGCTGGGCGCAGCGCTCGGCGTCGTCGCGCTGCTCCTGCTGCTCACCTACCGCAGCCCCGTCCTGTGGCTGATCCCCTTGCTGGCCGTCGGACTTGCCAGCCAGGTGGCCAGCGGCGTGGTGTATCTGCTGGCCAAGCACGCGGGGCTCGTGGTCAACGGAATGAGCGCCTATATCCTCGCGGTCCTCGCGATCGGGGTCGGCACCGACTATGCCCTGCTGCTGATCGCCCGCTACCGCGAGGAGCTCCACCGTCACGAGGACCGGCACGAGGCGATGGTGGTGGCCGTGCAGCGCTCGCTGCCGGCGATCGCTGCCTCCGCCGTGACCGTGGGCATCGCCACGCTGTGCCTGGTGTTCGGCAGCATGAACTCCACGCGCGGTCTCGGCCCGGTCGTGGCAATCGGTGTCGCCGTGGTGTTCCTCGCCATGACGTCCCTGCTGCCCGCGCTCCTGGTCATCCTGGGCCGCTGGGTGTTCTGGCCGTTCGTCCCGCGCCACACGCCCGGCTATGACACGAGCGCCGAGCAGGGACGCACCGTGTGGGCGCGTGTTGCGGGCGCCGTGGGGCGCAGGCCCCGCCCGATCTGGATCGGCACCGCTGTCGTTCTGGTGGCTCTCGCGTTCGGCGCCACCTCGGTGCAGACCGGGCAGACCCAGGCCGAGCAGTTCACCAGCACGGTCGACTCGGTGGCGGGCCAGCAACTGCTCGCCGAGCACTTCCCGGCAGGGTCGTCCTCTCCCGCGGACGTCTATGTCCCGGCCGGCGGTGCTGACGCGGCGCGCAAGGCCGTCGAGGGCGTGTCCGGCGTGGAGTCGGCGGCCACCGTGGCGTCCAAGGACGGCTGGACACACATCACGACGGTGTTGAGCGCATCGCCCGACACCCAGGCCGCCCGGGACACCGTCAAGCGGATGCGTACAGCCCTGGACAAGAGCCCGGGCCAGGCGCGGGACGCGGTGGTCGGAGGCCAGACCGCTGTCGCCCTGGACATCTCCACCGCGCAAGGTGACGAGGAGATGCTGCTGATCCCACTGATCCTCGGCGTCGTACTGATCATGCTGATCGTGCTGCTGCGCGCACTGGTCGCGCCGCTGGTCCTGCTCGTGTCCGTGGTGCTCTCCTACGCCTCGGCCGTCGGAGCCGCCTCGCTGCTGTTCCACGCGCTGGACTACCCGCGCATCGACCGAGGACTGCTGCTGTTCGGCTTCCTGTTCCTGGTCGCGCTCGGGGTCGACTACACGATCTTCCTGATGACCCGCGCCCGCGAAGAGGTTCAGCTGCGCGGGCACCGCGAGGGCATCCTCACCGGTCTGCGGGTGACCGGAGGCGTCATCACCTCCGCCGGTGTCGTGCTCGCCGCGACGTTCTGTGTGCTGGCGGCGATCCCGACCGTTCAGGCCCTGCAGCAGGGGCTGCTCGTCGCGGTCGGGGTGCTCCTGGACACGTTCCTGATCCGCAGCCTGCTGATCCCATCGCTCTCCCTGGAGATCGGCCCGCGCATCTGGCGCCCGGGCCGTCCCGAGGCCGAGCCGCACCTCCCGGTCACCGAGCACGCAGAACCGGCACCTGTCGGCAGCTGACCGGATTCCACCCAAGGCGGGCGCGGGACTTCGTACGTGAAGTCCCGCGCCCCGGGCCGTAAAAGAGGAGATGCCATGACGTCGCCCCTGCTGGTCACCGGCGGTACCGGAACACTCGGACGGCTCGTCGTCGGGCGGCTGCGGGCCGCGGGCTGTGAGGTACGGGTGCTCAGCCGGCGCAGCCGTGCGCCGGGGGCGGGTGTCGAGTACGTCACCGGCGACCTGGCCAAGGACGAGGGAATCACCTCCGCCGTCCAGGGGGCGGCGGTCGTCGTGCACCTGGCGAGCGATAAAAAGGGCGACGCGGAGGCGACCCGCAATCTTGTGCGGGCGGCCTCGGCGCAGGACCGGCCGCCGCATCTGGTGTACATCTCGATCGTCGGCGTCGACTCTCTCTCGTTCGGCTACTTCCGCTCGAAGCTCGCCTCGGAACAGATCGTGGCCGGCTCGAAGCTGCCGTGGACGACGCTGCGTGCCACCCAGTTCTACGACCTGATCCTGACCGGCGCCCAGAAGGCGGCGAAGCTGCCTGTGGTGCCGGTTCCGTCCGGCTTCCTGGTGCAGCCCGTCGACGCCGACGAGGTGGCGGCCAGACTCGTGGACCTGGCCCTCGGCCGGCCGTCCGGCCGCGTGCCCGACATGGGCGGCCCGAAGGTGTCCAGTGCGGCCGAGCTGATCCAGGGCTATCTGCGGGCGACACACCGGCGCCGGAAGGTCCTGCCGGTCCGGATGCCGGGCACAGGACCGATCAGGGCCGGTGGACTGCTGGTCCCCGACAAGCCGGCCGGGCCTGCCGCGGGCCGCAGGACCTGGGAGGAGTTCCTGGCCGCCCGGCTGCGCTGACCCCGCGAGCCGTTCCGGCCGCTGCCGCCACCTCAGGTTGGCCGATTCCCATGGGGCCTGTCCCGTCACATTCCTGTGCCGCGATCCGTCATAGCAGTGACCCACGTGCACGACCTGAAAGACCTCTGGAGGAGAGAATTATGGAAGCACGGATGAAGAACCCGGCGATGGTCCTCGACGCCACGCAGCCCATCCAGGCGCTGTACAAGTCCGTCTACGCAGGCGGGGTGGAGCAGAAGACGCTGGAGCTGGTGCATCTGCGCGCGAGCCAGATCAACGGCTGCAGTGCGTGTGTCGACTCGGGAGCCAAGAGCGCCAAGAAGGCCGGCGAGAGCGACGAGCGGCTCTTCGCGGTGGCGGCCTGGCGCGAGTCGCCCCTCTTCACCGACGCCGAGCGGGCCGCCCTTGCGCTCGCCGAGGCCGCGACCCGGCTGGCCGACCGCACCGACCCGGTGCCGGACGACATCTGGGACGAGGCCGCCGACCACTATGACGAGAAGGGGCTCGCGGCTCTGATCCTCATGGTCGCGGTGACCAACTTCTTCAACCGCCTCAACGCCACCACCAAGCAGGTGGCCGGCGCCTGGGGCTGAGCAGTACCGAAGCGGCCCGGACAACCCCGCGAGGGGGTAGTGTCCGGGCCGCTTTGCTGTGCCCGTCCGCTCGGTGCTAGGGCCTGTCGCGGGTGTGTGCCGCGTGCCGGGCGGCCTCGGCCAGTGCCAGGAAGGGGCCGTCGTCGTCGCTCTCCTCGGCGTGCCACTGCACGGCGACGGCGAAGGGGTGGTCGGCAATCTCCACGGCCTCGACCGTTTCGTCGTTCTCGGACCAGGCGGTGATGGTGAGGCCCTCGCCGAGCCGGTCGATCACCTGGTGGTGGTGGCAGGGCACGGTGGCCCGCTCGCCGTCCAGGATCTTGGCGATACGGCTGCCCGGCTCCAGGCGCACCGGCTGCTGCCCGTAGTCCCTGAGCCCGGGGGAGTGGCTGTTGTGTCCGACGATGTCGGGCAGATGCTGGTGCAAAGTGCCGCCGCGCAGCACATTGAGCAGCTGCAGGCCGCGGCAGATACCGAGGAACGGCACTCCCGAGCCGAGCGCCGCATCGAGCAGCGCCAGCTCGGCGGCGTCCCGCCGCGGGTCGATGGGGAAGGTCTTCTCGTGCCGCGGCGCCGAGTACGACGCGGGGTCCACGTCGGGGCCCGCCAGCAGCAGCAGACCGTCGAGGCCGGGGACGGCCGCCTCCACTCCGGGCAGCGGCGGCAGCAGTACGGGTACACAGCCCGCGGCGGCGACGCGGTCGATGAACTGCTGCGGGGTGAAGGTCGCCTCCATGTCGAAGATGGCGACCTTGATCGTTGTCGTGGCGGCACTGATGCCGATCACGGGCCGGCGGGCGCCGTCCGGGGCGCCCGCGCTGTCGTACGGAAAGGAATCCACAGTCAACGCCTCACAGTGCTCGGGGAATTGAGTTCGGTGCCCGGCGGGGAATCGAGGTTCAACGCCCGCCCGGCGGGCGGAAGTCCGCCTCGTGGTAGGCGAGCCATTCGGCGTAGGTGTAGGGCGCGCGCCCGGTGACCTGCTCGACCGTGGGCAGCACCTCGGCGGTGGTGCCCACCAGCGAGGCCCGGTGGTCGAGCAGCTCGTCCACTACGGCGGCGGGCATATGGGCGGTCATCTGCTGCCGTACGTGTTCGCGGGGCAGCTCCTCGAACCGCGCGGTAAGGCCGAGGGCCTGGCCGGCGATCCGTACGCGATCGACCTGGGTCAGCGACTGCGGCCCGGTGACCGTGTGCACCGTGCCGGACCGCGGGGTGAGCAGGGCGCTCACGACGACCGCGGCGATGTCGCGTTCGTCGATGGGGGCCATGGCGGCCCTGCCGTACGCGCCGCGCACCACCCCGTCACGGGCGAACTGCCCAGCCCAGTGAAGGTCGTTGACCATGAGGGCGCCGGTGCGGACAAAGGTCCAGGACAGCCCGGAGCCTGCCACGGCCTCCTCGCACTCCCGGTGCGGTTCCCCGGCGGAGTACTCGACGGCCTGCGAGGACAGCATGACCACGTGCCTGACCCCGGCCTGCCGCGCTGCTTCGACCGCGCCGCCGACCGCGCCGAACACGGGGAAGAGGTACATGCTCTCGACGCCGCCGAGCGCGGACACCAGCGTCCCGGGCTCCTTCAGGTCGCCGGGCAGGACCTCCACCTCGGGCGGCCAGGGGTGTGTGCCGGGGGTGCGGCTCAGGGCCCGCACCTTTTCGCCCGCTGCCAGCAGCCCGCTCACGATGTGCCTGCCCACGTGGCCGGTTGCTCCCGTTACAAGGATCATGCGGTCTCTCCCGGGTCGGTGGATATCCGGTGCTACGGACGGCCGGCTGTCTCGGGCGCGGACAGGTTGAGCCGCCAGGAGATCCCGAACCGGTCCTCCACCAGGGAGAATTTGGCGCTGAAGCCGTAGGAGCCCACCGGCATGACGACTTCGCCCTTCTCGGACAGGGCGGTGAAGAGCCGGTCGAACTCGCTGTCGCTGTCGCACTGGACGTAGGTCGCCGTCGCGGGGGAGAAGCGGTAGGTGTCCCACGGAGCGTGATCGTGACCACGGGCGCCGGCCGGCGGTATGTTGATGCACATGAACTGCTGGCCGCCGAGCGAGAAGATGGCGTGCTGCAGGGTCCCCTCGATCCAGCCGGGCTCATCGGCGCGGGCACGAATGGTGTGGAGCACCTCGGAGTCCTCGAACACCGACGTGTAGAACGTCACTGCCTCCTCGGCGTCGTTCTCGAACGCCCAGAACGTGGTGAGCTTCTGCGGGGGAACGGCAGGCATCGTGGCTGCTCCTTTTTCAGGCTGATGTACTGGTCGGCTGTGTGAGAAGTATTCCGGCAGGGTGCCGCCTTCGGGAACGCGTACAGGCAATGCAATTCCCGCACATGACCGTAACCGGGGCCTCGCTGTGTTCAACTGCGGAAAAGGCTCAGTTGAACACCGCTGATTATTCGGCTGGTTGCTCCACGGCATGATCGCCGTCACTCTTGGAGTTATCTATCTCAGCCGGGAGGACAAAGAAATGGGAACTGGTGTCATCATTGCCGGTGCCGGGCCAGTCGGACTGATGCTTGCCGGTGAACTCCGGCTCTGGGGAGTGGATGTCGTCGTCTGCGAACAGCGAGCCGCTCCCAGCGGGGAATCGCGTGGTGTCGGCTTCACGCGGCGCGCGTACGAAGTGTTCGACCAGCGCGGTCTGCTGGAGCGCTTGGGCGAGATCGAAATCGGCAACCAAGGACATTTCGGTGGTGTGCGCGTCGACTTCGACAAGCTCGACGACATCCACTTCGGCATACGCGGGGTCCCCCAGTACCGCATCGAGGCGATGCTGGAAGCCTGGGTCACGGACCTCGGCGCATCGGTGGAGCGCGGGTACGAGGTCGTCGACTACCGCGAGAATGCCGACGGCATCGTCGTCGTGACCGAGGGGCCCGAGGGCCGCAGCGAGCGTACGGCTCAGTTCCTCGTCGGCTGCGACGGCGGGCGCAGCAGGGTGCGCAAGCTGGCCGGCATCGACTTCCCGGGCATTCCCGCCACCCGGGGCATGTACGTCGCGGACATCGCCGGCTGCGACATCCGCCCGCGGCCCGTCGGTGAACGGGTGCCGGGCGGCATGGTGATGGCGATCCGGCTCGAGGAGGGCGTGGACCGGATCATCATCCACCCCGACGGACAGCCCCCGCGGGAGAACGGCGAGGTGACGTTCACCGAGGTCGCCGACTCCTGGCAGCGCCTGACCGGTCAGTCCGTCCACCACGCGGACGTCCGCTGGGTCAGCGCCTTCACCAACACCACCCGCCAGGCCGCCGAGTACCGGCGCGGCCGGGTGCTGCTGTCCGGGGACTCCACCCACATCCACGTCCCGGCCGGTGCGCAGGGACTGAGCGTGGGCGTCCAGGACGCGGTGAACCTCGGCTGGAAGCTGGCCGCCACCGTGAACGGCTGGGCCCCCGAGGGCCTGCTCGACACGTACCACACCGAGCGGCACCCGGTTGGGCAGCGACTTCTGCGCAGCACACTCGCCCAGTCGCAGCTCTACCTGACCGGGGAGGAGATGGAGCCGGTGCGCAGCGTCATGCGCGAGCTCGCGCAGATCCCGGAGGCGGCACACGCCCTGGCCGGGATGGTCAGCGGGCTCGAAGTCCGTTACGACGTGCGCGCATCGGGGAATCCGCTGCTCGGGCTGCGCCTGCGGCCCGACCGTGTACTGGAACTCGCCGACGGCACCCGCACCAAGGCCGTGGAACTGCTCCACCAGGGCCGTGGCGTACTCATCGACGCCGGTTCCTCGGGTGAGGCGCGCCGGATCGCCGCCCCGTGGTCCGACCGCGTCGACGTCGTCGCGGCCACCTGGGTCCCCGCCGAAGGAGCCACCGGGCAGCCCGCGTTGGACTCGATGCTGGTCCGGCCTGACGGCCACGTCATCTGGGCCGCTCCCGACGGCGGCGACCTGGAGCAGGCCCTGCGGCGCTGGTTCGGTGCGGCGAGCGAGGGCGCGCAGTCCCGGGATACGGAGGCTGTGACGGCCGCATCCTGAGCCGGGGACGGGGTTCCTCCCCGGAACGATAAGAACCGAGGCCGCGAACGGGGTTCGCGGCCTCGGTGTTTGTCCTGCGCCCGCAGGGCTGTGACGTCCTCCTACCGCAGCCGGGAAGGAGCACTGTCGGGGTCCAGGACGGAGAGCAGAGCGTCGAACTCGCCACCGCGCGCGGCAGCGAGGAAAGCGCCGGCAGCCCGGTGCTGGCGCGGCAGGTCGCGAACGGGGGCCGTACCTCCCACCCGGCGCCGGGCCCGGCTGGCGAGCTGGCGGGCGGCTGCGGGGGTGCGGTCGACCATGGGGGCGATCTCGTCGAAGGGCAGGGCGAACATGTCGTGCAGGACGAAGGCCAGGCGCTCGGCGGGGTCGAGGGTGTCCAGGACCACCAGCAGCGCCAGGCCGATCGAGTCGCCGAGCAGCGCTTCGCGCTCGGGATCGGCGCGCTCGGCCAGGCTGACGAGCGGCTCGCAGGCCACCTCGTCGAGCGAGTCCTCGCGCCGGGCCGCGAGCGAACGCAGCATGTCCAGGCACACCCGGCCGACGACCGTGGTGAGCCAGCCGCTCAGGTTCTCGACCATGGCCACGTCCGAGCGGTGGAGCCGCAGCCAGGCTTCCTGGACCGCGTCGTCGGCCTCACTGAGTGAACCGAGCATCCGGTAGGCCATGGCACGCAGCCGCGGCCGGTTCTCCTCGAACCGCGCGGCCAGCCATTCGCCCTCGTACACGGTCGAAATCACGATAGATACCTCGGCGTTCAGTGTTCCGGTCGGCGCTTGGCCGGTTGTTTCTCCTCGGAGGTGGCCGGAATTCGTGCAAGGACCGGCGGGCATTTTTCTGCGTGGCCGGAAACCCGGTGCTGTCCCATCCATGGACCAGCGGCTGCACGGCACCCGAAATTCCGGGGTGCCTTCGTAGAATGCCCGGCACGCCACCGGAATGCTGTCCGGCGGCGTGCCTCTGGACCGAATCTCGAGCGGGCTTCGATCAGCTGTCGAGTTCGGTCAGGATTCCGTCCCACAGCGCCACCCGGGCCTTCAGCGCGGCCACGACGGTCTCGGCGCACTCGTCCCACTTGGCCTGGTCGTCGCCGCACAGGTCGGCGACCATCGCCATGGCCATCGGGGTGTGCTGCTCGCCGTCCACCTCGATGTGGCGCGCGAGGTACTCGCGGAACGTGGCCAGCCTGCCGCCCTGGTCGTCGATCTTGATGACCTGGTCGAACATCTCGGGGATGAGGTCCTCGCGGCCGAACGCGAACGCCGCCGCCTGGCAGTGCAGTGCAGAGTTCTCGATGAAGTCCCAGGTGGCGGCCACGAAGTTGGCGGCCGCCTGCGGTACCGATGCGCTCACCAGCGCCTCCCGTACACCTTCACCGCGCCGGATCCGGTCCAGGAAGTCATGGATCGGCTTCACATCGGCCCCGGCCTCCTCCATGCCGTTGACGTAGAGCTCGAAGTGGCTGATGAACCCGTCACCGAGCTCGTCGCTCTCCTCGACCAGGACGATGTCGTTGATCAGGCGCCGGCTCTCCGAAGAGCCCTGCGGCACCCACGGCACCTGGACGCAGGTCAGGTTCCGCTGCAGGTTCTTGAGCAGGGACATGAAGTCCCACACCGCGAATACATGGGTCTCGTTGAAGGTGTTGACGTCCTGGAGCGTCTTCAGCCGGGTGTAAATCGGGTGCTTGATGACCTCCAGGCGGGCGTCGTCAATCACCTTACGCAGCTTGCCGATCTCCGGATTCTCTTTGCCCCAGTCGTAACGTGACACTGAAAGCCTCCTCCGTTTAAGGAATGTTTCTCCTTCAGCGGAGACTATGGATGCCGTTCACTGATCGCCGCAACAGTAAAGAGACGCGGTGTTCGACTGCGTTCTTTCCGCAGTTGAACAGTCCGGAACAGTGCGGAACAGTCCTGGTCCGTCGGCGGTTTCCGGCACTCCACCGGGCCGCGAGAGCCGCTCCTGGAGCCATCGAGAAGATTCGGCCACCATCGATGCATCTGGTTCCAGAAGGGTGAATTCCCGTGAGTGAGAACGCTTCGCCGCCTGCGCGGCCCGGGCGGGACGAGCGGATTGCCGCCCGCTCCCGCGGCGAATCCTGGAAGAAACCGCCACGCCGTATCGAGACGTCGGAATGCATCACGTGCGACACCTGCCTTCGCAGCTGCCCCGCCGAGTTCGGCGCCATATTCGACCGCGGTCTCGATGTCGTCATCATTCCCGAACTGTGCTCGGGCTGCCCCGTGTGCGTCCTGGAATGCCCCGTCGACTGCATATACGTCGACGAGGACTGGACCCCCACCGACGACGACATGTGGAACCACATCGAGTTGACCGCCGGCGGTGCGGCATGACTGCCCCCGCCGGGCACAACGCCGCGCCCGCAGAAGGCGGTCCGTCCCGCCGCGCGGTGCTTGCCAAGAAGCGCCAGAGCCGCAGGCCAAGCCGTCTCGGCGTGCCGGCGGGAGCCACCCCCAAGCCGGACCACGTGTCCGAGGAGGACGCGGGCTTCGCCGGACTGCTCAAGCGCGCCTGGCAGCAGGCGGTCCAGGCCCCGGATCTGCGCACCGCGGTGGACACGCTCCTGACCCTCGGCGGCCATGTACCGGCGGACATCCAGCTGCGCGCGCTGCGCAGCACGGACGAGGCCGCGCTCAAGGTGCTGTGCGGCATGTCCTGGCGCACCGACGAGCAGCACGTTCTCCCGGCCACCGACCGCGGTGAGGAGCGGGTCTTCCTCGGCGAGCTCGCGCTGACCACCAGCGGCCGGATCGTGGTCCGCGTTCCCTCCCAGGGGCCGCTGGCGAGCAGGGAGCAACTCGTCGGCGGCTCCCTGCGGGTGCCGTGGTCGGGCAAGGACCTGCTGGACTACCAGAGTGAGCTGGAGGGTTCGGCCGCCCGGCTCGCGCAGTCGGTGGCCGACTGCCGCGCCTGGCTGTCCTCGGCCGGCCCCGACGGCCGCGACGAACTCCTTGAGCAGCTCAAGGAG
This sequence comes from Streptomyces sp. NPDC005408, assembly GCF_040606445.1. NCBI lineage: Bacteria > Bacillati > Actinomycetota > Actinomycetes > Kitasatosporales > Streptomycetaceae > Streptomyces > Streptomyces sp. NPDC005408. The sequence goes on from NZ_JBEXEX010000019.1 coordinate 12,559, forward strand.
GCTGCTCTGCGCACCGCCCCGTTCGTCCTCTACCAGGAGGACAAGCAGTACACGAACTTCCGCGACCGCAACACCGTCACGGGCAAGACCCTGTGGCCCGGGCACCCGGACTGCTCGCTGAGCAGCCTTCAGGGCCTGCCGCTCCAGCTGTGGTCGGACAACGACGCGGTGATGGTCGTCTGCCTCACCCTGCTGGTGCGCTCGGCGGGGTTCGGGCGCATCGAGGAGGCCAACGGCACTCAGCTGAGCCTCGATCACATCGCGCTGCTGCTGGAGCGGACACGGTGCAACTACAACAGCGCCCCGGGCGGGCACACGGTTGCGCCAGCGGCCTCCGGGCGGGTCGAGGACCTCGACGCCCTCGCCCGGGCCCTGCGTGAGCGGCGTCAGCATGTCGCCAAGAGCGTCCAGCTCTACCGCGAGATTCACGGTGCCCTGATGCACAAGATCGAGCGGGTCGCAGCGCCGTACGGGGAAGGAGCGCGGCTGCGCGAGGAAGTCCTCTGCGCCCACCTGCGCGAGCATCTCCCGCTCACGGGCGCCACGTTGGACGAACTCGGCACGGAACTTCACACCTCGCCGGGCTGGCTGATCCGCCCGCACGGAGGCTTCGACACCGGACTCGAATCCCTGGTGTACGAGGCCGTGTCCGCGTCGGCGCGGGCCTTCGACGCCGACTTCGCGATGAGCCGGGGAATCCGCTCACTGCCCCGGCTGATCCAGGCACTGGGCGAGCAGAACTGGGCCGAGATCACCCAGTGGGGCATCACCGACTTCTTCTGCTGCGTCGTGCCGCTTCCCGAGGCGCGCCGCTACTTCGCCGGTTCCACCGCCCAACTCGCCGACACGGCCTGGGCGATGTCGTCCCGGATGCAGTACAACTCCTGGCACTTCATCGCCGGGAATCTCCCCAAGGTCCCCGAGGTGGCGGCTCGCGACCACTTCGTACCCCCCACGATCCCGGACATCGCCTTCTACTCCGACCAGCACCATCACGGTCACGTCGCCAACCGGGTGCGCTTCAGCATCCGCAGCCCGCAGGCCGTCGACGTGCTGGACCGGGCCTTCAACGGATTCATGGATCTGCGGCTGCTGCGCTGCGAGGGCCCGCCCTTCGACGAGCAGGACGTGCTCGCCGCACACCGCACGTCGGCCTTCGTCGCCCGGGCGACGAGCAGTGCGGCCCGCATGGTCGCCGACGGCGAGGACATCGAGGTCACCTCGTTCGACTCCGCCTGGCACTGGGCGACCATCGCGGGTGCCGAGGCCGGCGCACCGTGAGGAGAGCGAGATGACCGCACTCGGCATCAGCCGGACACGACAAATGCTCCAGCAGGGAGAGAGCTCCGCCGTCGACCACGTCCAGTCGGTCCTGGCTGCCATCCATGACAGGGACCGGGAGGTCGGGGCCTACATCGCGGTTGCGGGAGACGAGGCCCTCCTGGCGGCGGAGAAGGCCGATGCCCGTATCCGTGAACTCGGCCCGGCCGCCTGGCAGGAGATGCCCCTGCTGGGGGTCACCGTCTCGGTGAAGGACCTGATCCAGACGGAGCACCTGCCCACCACCAGAGGGTCCCTGCTGGACAATCCGCGTCCGGACATCGATGCGCCCGCGGTGGCCCGGCTGCGGGCGGCCGGCGCCGTCGTGGTGGGAAAGACGACCACGTCGGAGTACGGCTGGAGCGCGAGCACCGTGTGCCGAGTGGCTCCCCCCACCCGCAATCCCTGGAACCTTCGGCGTACCGCCGGAGGATCCAGCGGAGGGGCCGCCGCCGCGCTGGCGGCGGGACTGTGCTCGGCCTCGCTGGGCACCGACGGAGCGGGCTCGATCCGGATTCCAGCCGCATTCTGTGGCGTCGTGGGATACAAGCCTTCGTTCGGCCGCGTTCCCTATGTCCCCTCCGGCGCCGAGCGGCTCGCCCACCTGGGGCCGCTCGCGATGAACGTCCCGGACGTCATGGAGCTCGCGGCGGTGCTTGCGGGTCCGGACCGCAGCGACCCGGACTCGGGGCTCGGTTCGCTGGACGCGCCGCGGGAGGCGAGGAGGCTGAGGGTTGGCTGGATCGAGTACGCGGGAACCTCCGAAGAGGTCCGCAGGGTCAGCGAGAGGGCGTGGAGCGTTCTCGCCGAACAGGGACACCAGCTGGAGCGGGTCGAGGTGCGCTGCCGCGACATCTACCCGGCCCTGGTCGACATCGTCGCCGCGACGGAGGCGGCCACGACCGCACCCGAGGACGAGGAGCGGATCGACTTCGGCCGCCTGGCGGTCGTCCGGCACGGCCGCACCGTCAGCGGCGCGACGGTGATGCGGGCCGAGGAGGTGCGGCACTCGCTGCGCACCACGCTGCGTTCCGTGATGGACCGCTTCGACCTGCTGGCGATGGCCACGGTTCCCGTCGAGCCGTTCGACGCCGAGGCGATCGGCCCCACCTGGGCCGCCGATCCCGGTGACCTGCTGTGGCTGGCCTGGGCGCCCGCCTCGTATCCGTTCAACATGACCGGCCAGCCCGCCCTGTCGATGCCGGCGGGGCTCACCCGGTCCGGGCTGCCGGTGGGACTGCAACTGGTGGGGCCCGTAGGGGCGGACGACCTGGTCCTGTCCACCGCTCAACGCATCGAGGCGGAGCTCGGCGCACTTGCCCCGCCGCCGGTCCGCGTCACCGAAAGGATGCTGTAGCCGATGTACTCCCGCTCGTTCTCCCCTCTGTACGCAGAAGGCAGCGTGGGGCGTCCCTCGTTCGCCACGGAATTCGGCCTCTGGAACGACCAGCAGATCGCGGCGGCCGAGCAGATCGAAGCCGGCCTCGACGAGGTCGATCTCGTCCGTCTGGTCTTCGGCGACCCGCACGGCATTGCCCGCTCCAAGACGCTCAGCGCCCAGACCTTCCGTACCGTCCTGCGCAACGGCATGAACTTCAGCCCGGGCCCGTTCGTCTTCGACACCGGCCACGCCGTCGCCGTGGACTTCCTCGGCGACCCCGGCATCGGCGTCGACGAGATCGCCGGCGCGGGCAACTTCATCCTCGTGCCCGACCCGACGACGTTCCAGGTGCTGCCGGGAAGCGAACCGCGCACCGCATGGGTCCTGGGCGACGAGTACCTGCGCGACGGCACGCCGCACCCGCTCTCCGCCAGGAACGTGCTGCGCCGCGTCCTCGCCCAGTATGCAGAGCGGGACCTCACCCCGGTGCTGGGCCTGGAGGTCGAGTGGTACCTCACCCGCCGCCTCTCCGGGCCCCCGGGACACACCGGCAACGGCTTCGGCACGCAGGGACCGGCGCCGCAGGTGGAGCCGCTGAACTCCGGCTACCAGTTCAACGGCGAGGGCATGTACGACTCCGTCGCCCATGTCACCGACCCGCTGGCCCTGCACCTGGGCACGCTCGGTCTTCCGCTGCGGTCCATGGAGCACGAATCAGGGCCGGGACAGGTCGAGACGACTTTCAGCCCGATGACCGCTCTGGACACGGCCGATGCGATGCTGCTGTTCCGGACCGTCACCAAGCAGTGGACCGCGCGGCGCGGATACCACGCCTCGTTCATGTCGCTGCCCCGCATCGACAGCTTCGACCCGAGCGGCTGGCATCTCAACCAGTCCGTGCGCGACGAGCGGACCGGCCGCAACCTGTTCTGCGCCGAAGGCTTTTCCAGCGGTATGTCGCCCGGCGGAAAGGGCTACGCCGAAGGCCTGCTCGCCCGCGCCCGCGACTTCTGCCTCCTGTCCGTGCCCACGGTCAACGGCTACCGGCGCCTGAGCGCCGACTTCTCCCTGTCCCCGACCCGTATCGGCTGGAGCTTCGAGGACCGCAGCGCCATGCTCCGGGTGGTGGGGACCGGTTCATCCGCACACATCGAGAACCGTGTCGGCGAGCCGTGCGCGAACCCGTATCTCACCATCGCCGGACAGCTGTTCGCGGGCCTGACCGGAATCATCGGCGCGCCGGAGCCGGAGCAGGCCGCCACGCCCGGCACCCAGGACGCGAGCCCGGACCAGACCGTGCCCCAGTCCCTGCGCGAGGCCCTCGACGCCTTCCGCGGCGGACCGGCGGCCGAGCTGCTCGGCAAGCCGCTCGCACAGTGCCTGGTCAAGCTGAAGGAGAGCGAGGTCTCCCGGTTCGAGGCGTGGTGCGTGCAGGAGCAGCACGCGGGCGGCGAGGTCACCGAATGGGAGCAGCGCGAGTACTTCGAGACGTACTGAGCGTCGGGCGAGCTCCGGCAACGAGACCAGTTCACGACGCCACCTTCAACACGCCAGCAGGCACGCCAGCTCAGCACGCCGGTTCAGCAGGCCGGTTCACCACGACTTCAGGGGATGCAGGCCGTCATGATTCCTCGCTACACACTGCCCGAGATGGCGGACCTCTTCTCGGACCAGTCCCGCTACGAGACATGGGTCCGGGTGGAGATCCTCGCCTCCGAGGCCCAAGTGCAGCTCGGACGAGTGCCGGACGAAGCGGTCCAGGACATGCGGCGCGCGCGGGTGCCGCTTGCGGCACGGGTCGCCGAGATCGAGAAGGAGCGGGACCACGAGGTCCTCTCGTTCCTCGCGGCGTACTGCGAGGACATGCCGGACGAGTCCGCCCGCTGGGTCCACCTCGGGATGACGAGCTACGACCTGGTGGACACATCCCTCGGCCACACCCTGGCCCGCGCGACCGATCTGCTGACCGGCGCCGGGCAGCGGCTGCGCAAGGTCCTGGTGGGCAGGGCGCTCGAGCACTGGGACACGGTGATCGTGGGCCGCACGCACGGGATCCACGCGGAGCCGACCACGTTCGGACACAAGCTCGCCGGCTTCGCTTTCGCCGTCGACCGCTCGCTCGTGCGGCTGGCGGCGGCGCGTGAGGCCGTCGCGGTGGGCACCGTCTCCGGCTCGGTGGGCACCTATGCCCTGATCGACCCGTTCGTCGAGCAGCACGTCTGCCAGGAACTGGGATTGGGCATCGAGCCCGCTCCCAGCCAGGTCGTCGCCCGCGACCGCCATGCCCAACTGGTACAGGCTGTCGCGACGCTGGGTGCCTGCGTCGAGCAGATCGCCCTGGAACTACGGCTGTTGCAACGCACCGAAGTACGTGAGGTGGAGGAACAGCGCACGGCCGCCTACCAGGGCTCCAGCGCCATGCCCCACAAGCGCAATCCGACCACGAGCGAGCGCCTGTGCGGGCTGGCACGGCTACTGCGCGGATACGCGACGACGGCACTGGAGAACGTGGCGCTGTGGCACGAGCGCGACCTGGCCCACCAGTCGGTCGAGCGGGTCATCCTGCCCGACAGCCTGTCCGTCGGCCACTACCAGGCGACCATGGCGGCCGAGCTGCTCCAGTCGCTCACCGTCTTCCCGGACCGGATGCGGGCGCACATCGAGCAGACGGACGGTCTCGTCTACAGCTCGGCCGTCCTCGCCGACCTGCTCCAGGACGGTGTGGAGCGGGAGAAGGCCTACCGGGCGGTGCAGGCCGCCGCGAACCGTACCGCCGCCTCCGGCGAACACCTCGGTGACACACTTGCCCGGGAAGGCATCGACGCCGGAATCGGGCTCGGGCCGGAGCGCTTCCTTGTGAACCACGATGTGATCCGCACCCGTCTGGAGGCCCTTTCATGACCTGGAAGATCGAACGCGTCGACGGCGCCGACCTGGACCTCGACGAGGTCCTGGAGGTCTACCGCACCTCGGGTCTCGGCGAACGCCGCCCGATCGAGGACCGCGACCGCTTCACGGCGATGGTGCGCCGCGCCAACCTGGTGCTGGTCGCGCGCGTGGACGGTGAACTCATCGGCATCGCCCGCGCCGTGTCCGACTTCAGCTATGTCACGTATCTCTCGGACATCGCGGTCGCCGGCGAGTACCAGCGCTCCGGGATCGGCCGCGCGCTGATCGAGGCGCTGCGCCGGGAGGCACCGGACGCGAAGATCGTGCTCCTTTCGGCACCGGCCGCCACCGATTACTACCCGCACATTGGTTTCGCCCCGCACCACTCCGCGTGGGTCCTCAACCCGTAGGGAGGCGTGAGGGGGATGTCGTCGAACACGGTTCTGGAGCCGCATATACCTGATCAGCTGCCTGACCGCGGCGGGCGGCGGATCCTGGTGGTGGACAACGACGCCGACACAGCGGATCTGCTGGTGAACCGGCTGCGACGGCACGGGCACCACCCCGCCAGCGTGAAGGGAGGCAGCGCGGCTCTGAAGGCTTACGAGGACGCCGATCTGGTGCTGCTCGACCTCGAACTGCCGGATCTGGACGGCCTGGAGGTCTGCCGGGCGATCCGTTCGATGAGCCGTGTCCCGGTGATCATCGTCACCGCCCGGGAGTCCGAGCTCGACTGTGTGCTCAGCCTTCAGGCGGGCGCCGACGACTATGTGGTCAAGCCCTACGGATTCCGTGAACTCATGGCCCGTATCGAGGCCGTCGTACGCCGCGCCCAGTGGCAGCCGGCGGCCGCCGCGGAGATCGAGCACGGCCGCCTGTCCATCGATGCGGGCGCACGCGAGGTCAGCGTGGACGGCTGTGAAGTCGCCCTGACTCGCAAGGAGTTCGACCTGCTGCATCTGCTGGCCTCCCACCCGGACACCGTCATGCCGCGCAGGCTGCTGCTGCAGCAGGTGTGGGGGGACTCGTGGTCCCGGCGCACCCTGGACACGCATGTCAGCAGTCTGCGCGGCAAGCTCGGCGACAGCGGCTGGATCACCACGGTCCGGGGAGTGGGGTTCAAGATCGGGAACGGGTGACGCCGACGGGCGTTCCACGGCAACGCACAGCCCGCCGCCGGGAGTTCTGCTCCCGGCGGCGGGCTTGTCTGTGCGGTGGCTCCCAGGAATGTCAGCGGGAGCCGGTGGCGGTCACCAGGAGCGCCCCTGGAGTTCCTCGCATCCCTGCAGCTCGTCGGCGAACATGCGCCAGAGTTCGGCGTATCCGTTCATCAGCTCCGACATCTGCCCTTTGCAGTGCGGAGGCAGGTTCGCAATGATCGTCTGCCGGTCCTTGGCGACCAGCGAGCAGGCGTCCAGCATGCGCAGCACGTTGCGTCCCACCTCGTTGAGGCGGAGCGAGGGATCCCGCCGCAGCGAGTCGAAGATCATGAACAGTTCGCCGGGCGACTTGGCCTCCGGCTCCCGGGGCTGCGCCGGTCGCGGCGCCTGCCCCTGAGGCCCGCGCTCGACTGCCGTGATGCCTCGCTGTCTGGGGGGAACCGGGTCCTCGCCACGCAGCAGCCGGTCCCGCACATCCGCCACCGTGGCCGGGGAGATCCCCGCCTTTTTGGCGATGGTCCGCAGCGAGGCGTCGGGGTCGTCCCGGATGAGGCGGCCGGCGAGCTCGCGCCCGTGCGCGGAGTTGAGTGGCCGGGCCCTGCCGTCGAGGCCGACCCGGCGGTCGCACTGGAGCATGCCCGCGGCCGTCAGCCGTATCTCCGACACCTTTTTCGCGGACAGACCGGCCACGGTCGCGACGGCCCTGTCCGACCAGTGCGGTCGTGAGGCGAAGATGAGCCCGGCGGCCGCCGTACGGTCCGCCATGGACAGCGGACGCCCCTGGGCGACGTTCATGGCCACCGACAGAAGCGCCGCGTCGTCCTCGGCCCCGTCGAAGAAGCGGACCCGTATCCGCGAACGCCCCTTGAGCGCGGCGGCCCGCAGGCGGTGCAGCCCATCGATGACCGTCATGGTCGCGCGGTGCACGAGGATCGGCGGCAGCTCCGCCTCCAACTCGGCCAGTGCCAGGACGTATTCGCCGTCGACGCCCGCCACTCGGGGGGTGTAGGAGACCAGCAGGTCTCCGAGCGGCACCAGTTCAACGGGAGCGTCGTGCAAGGCCTTGTCCCGCAACGCGAGCAAGGAGTCCGAACTGCTGCCTTCGTGCACTCGCACAAGCTGATGGGCAATCACCGCGACTCCTCAATGGCGCGATCGGCTGTGAGTGAGTTCCACTGCGACAGAGACGATCCTTCCTGTACGGGCTGACGCCGCACTGACGAGCACCTGATACGTCCCCGTTCCAGAGTCCGCGACTTGGACCGAAGTGGCACAACAGCTGGGGACGTTCATCTGTACGCTGATGGGAAGCGAGGTCCGTACGCCGACAGGGGGAATTGTGGATGCGGAAGTGAGCGCCGAGGGCACGGACGCCGCCGACCAACTCCGTTCGCTGCACGAGTGGTTGGGCGACGTCGAGGAGTTGCGAGGCCGGATCAGCCTTGCGGAGCGGCCGCCGGAGCCGGGGACTTTGGGGCCGGTGCTGGACGGGCTCGCGGTGGCCGTCGGTCCTGCCGGGGCGGCGACCGCGTTCGCCACAGCTGTGATCGCCTGGCTTCGCACCCGACGCGGCGAGGTGCGAATCAAGGTGACGCTCGCGGACCGCCGGTCGGTGGAACTGACCGCCAGCAACGTATCCGGCCTCGACTCCGCCGCCCTTGAACAGCAAGTGGTTCACATTGCCGCGATGCTCGAGCAGGGGAAGGCAAGCGTCGACGACCGATGACCGACCTGTCCGGTGACGACACCAGGGTTCTGCTGATCGCCACCGCCACACATCACGGCCCCACCCTCCCATCGGTGCCTTCTGTCGCGCGCACCCTCGAGGACCTGCGTGCAGTCCTTCTTGAACGGTGCGGGGTGCCGCCCGACCGGCTGCGCGTGGTGCTCGACCCGCCTGACGCACAAACCATGGCGCTGGCCGTCACCGAAGAGGCGCAGCGGTCGGACACAGTGCTGCTGGTCTATTTCGTCGGGCATGGTCTGCTCGGTCCGGGCGGGGAGCTGTACCTGGCCGCCAGCGGCACCGATCGGCTCGTTCCCGGTTTGGCCGAGCATCAGGCGCTGTCGTTCTCGTCGCTGCGGCAGGCGCTCGCTGTCAGTCGTGCGGCCTGGGTCGTGGTCGTGCTCGACTGCTGTTTCTCGGGACGGGCGTCGTTGCAAGGCGGGGTGTCCGTTCCCGCGTTCACGACGGGGCCCGCACACGGCAGAAACCGGCTGCCACCGCCGGGTTGACGCTCGATGACGGGCTCGCCGACGTGATCCTGCACGAACTCGGCGCGACCGCGGACGGGCAACCGGCGACCGGAGTGCTCCCGTTGTTGTCTCACGTACTGTGGGCGACTTGGCGGCAGCGCACTGGATCACGGCTCACCGTCGCCGGTTACCACGTCGCAGGCGGGATCTCGCAAGCGATCGCGACCACCGCCGAGCAGGTGTACACCACGCTGGACGCGGCCGGACAGGAAGCCACGCGGCGCATGCTGCCCAGGCTGGTGCGCGTGGGTGAGGACGGCATCGACACCGCCCGCCCCGTCGAACGCTCCGCGCTGCTCCACGGCCTGCCGGACCCGCACGCCGCGCAACAGGCGATCAACAGGTTCACAGGGGCCCGGCTGCTCACCCTCGACCGCGACACAGCCCGCATCAGCCACGAGGCGCTTCTGCGCGCCTGGCCCCGGCTGCGAGAATGGGTCGAAGCCGACCGCGACTGGCTGCACGTCCACCAGCAACTCGCCGACGACGCCCAGGCATGGGAGCGGGCCGGACGCGACACGTCTCTGCTGTACCGGGGCAACCGGCTGACCGCCATGCGCGAACGTTCTGCCCAAGCGCCGACCAGAGCCGTAGAGCTGGAGCCCGCGCTCGCCGAGTTCATGGAGGTCTCCTGGCACCACGAACGCCGTGGTCGTCGCCGCCGCAGATTCGCCGTGGCCCTCCTCGCGGGACTCACCGTGCTCGTGGTCATCGCCGCTGGGCTGACCGCACGCGCGCGTGACGCCGCCGAACAAGCCGGCATCGCACGCTCCCAAACCGAGGCCGTGCGGCTGTCGCGTGACCTGGCCGCCAGCAGCACGGCCCTGCGTGGCACCAACGGCACGCTGGCACAACTGCTGTCGGCGGCGGCATGGCAGAGGAGCAACACCGACGAGGCGTTCCCTGCCATGGCCATGTCCTCTCAGGATCCTTCAGTTGGCCTGCTGACCGATGACCGCTTCACCGAAGTGGACGGGTTGGCCTTCCATCCGGACGGATCGCGGCTGGTGTCCAAAGCCGACAACGGAACGATGACACTGTGGCGGACCGACACGTGGAAGCCGACCCACGTGACCCAGGCCGCGTATGGGGGCGGCTTCTCCGCTGTGACGTTCAGCCCGAACGGGGCACTGTTCGCTGCCAACTCTCGCCAAGGCATCAAGATATGGGACGCCGGCGCCGCCACGGTCAAGGTCGTCCTTGACCAGGTGTCCGAAAGCACCGACATCGAGTTCAGTCCCAACGGGTCGATGATCGCCACCGCCGAGTGCCAAAAGACCCGAGTGTGGGACGCCACCACCGGCAAAGAACTCGCCAGGTTCAACAGCCCAGCCGGCGAACTTGCCTTCGCCGCAGACGGCACCCTTCTCACCGGCGGAGACGACGGTGTCGTTCACCGCTGGGACGTCGCTACCGGCAAGCTGATGTCCTCCGTCACCTTCTCAGGCAAGGTCGAGCGCATTTGGTCCAGCCCTGACAGCGCCGACAAGACGATCGTCTGCGCAGGCGTCACGTGCCACATCGGACCGTTGGACACCAAGCGGATGTCCCGTCTGATGGTCGGCGGCCTTGCCACGGTCAACTCCGACGGCAGCCTCATCGCTGCCAGCAGCTACGACGGGTTTCTCAACGTCTGGAACACCAGGACAGCGAAGCAGGTCGCAAGGTTTCATGTGGGCGACACCGAGGTGATCAAACTGGCGTTCAAGCCGCACGGTTCGACCTTGGCGGCGGGAACCTCACGGGGCGTGCAGCTGTGGGACCTCAGCCACGCACAACCTGAAGACCAGCTGCCGCTGCCGCAAGATGACACCCCACGTGAGGTGAAGTTCACGCGTGGCGCGTCCGGCCTGATCAGCATTGGCCGCAAGGGGACGCTCCAGTGGAAGAACCCCCAGGGTTCCGGAAAGCCTGCCGAAATCGTCAGGGCGTATCCCGATCACCCCGGCGAACTCATCGCGCTCAGTCCCGACGGCACCACCGTGGCGACCGCCGCCCCGGAACCGCGACTCACACAGATCGACCTGTGGGACCGCTCATCCGGCAAGCTCATCCGAACCCTGAGGGGGCACACCCAGGTCATCCGCTCCCTCGCGTTCAGCCCGGACGGGACCATGCTGATCAGCGGCGCGGGACAAACCTCCGCCACCAGGAGCGGTCCCGGCAGCAACGCCCTGCTGTGGGATACAGCCACCGGTGCGATACGTGCCAAACTCACTGGCCACACCGACGACGTCTGGCAAGTGACCTTCAGCCCCGACGGTTCCACGGTGGCCACCGCGGACGGATCAGGAGCCGTACGCCTCTGGGACACCCGGACGGGAAAACTCAGGCGCGTGCTCTATGGCAGCGGCGGACTGCGCGGCTCCCTGGTGTTCGACCACAGCGGCACCACGCTGATGGCCGGCTCGGACGGCCTGTCCGTCTGGGATACGCGCAACGGTCGGCACAAAATGCTCGCGACCGCCGGTCTGGAAAAGAGCGAGAGCTACGAGGACGTCAGTCTCTCGTCCGACGGACGGTTCGCCCTGCTGACGAAGGGGACGTTCGACGCCCTGATCTGGGACCTCAACCGAGACCGACTCGTCACAGAGATCAACGTACCGGGCAACGTCAGCGACGTCGAATTCGCCTCCGACGCCTGGATTGTCGCGGTCGCCAACGCCGACGGGGTGAAACTGGTGAACGTCGGCTTCCTCCAAGACCCGTACGCCGCCGTATGCCGGCAGGCAGGACGTGAGCTGACCCGCGAGGAATGGGCAGCCTACCTGCCCTCCGTCCCGTACGAATCCTTCCGCGTCTGTTGACTTGGCTCTGGTCGATCGGCCCGGCGAGCGTAAGGGCGCCGTGCGTGCTCCATGGCCCTTGTCGGTGCTCCGAACCGCCATGTCTGGACAGTTCGGAGCACCGAGCACCGAGCACCGAGTGATGCAGAGACAGTCAGGCGCCCCTCGCTCACCGGGTACTGGTCGCGGAGGACCAGCGCGCAGTCAGACGTGGCGACCCGGAGACGCGACTCGGGGGTCAGGAACGCGCGGCCGATGCCGTGGGGCCCCATGGCCCGCTCGGCGGCCATGATGTTGTCGCCCCATTCGGCCCGGCCATCGAGGTGGATCAGGACGTAGACGGGCGGCGCCTGGGTGGTCATCGGTGAGTTCCTTTCCGGGCTGCATCGCTTGGTGCGGTGCACTCCGCATGTACAACGGGTTCAACGCGGCCGGGGAGACGGGGAGCTCATCCGGCGGTGGGCAGCAGCTCGGCGGCGCGGGCCCTCAGAGCGTGCAGGCCGTGCTGGACTGCGACCAGGCGGCGCACCGCCTGCTTGGCCGGCAGCTGGTGGGCGGCGAGCTGCCGTACGGTCTCTTCGCGCAGCTCCTCCAGGTGCCGCACCTCGGGGCGGGACAGTTCCGGTGTCAGCAGCGCGCCCTCGCCCATCGCCCCGCTCTCTCCTGCTCATCCGGTTGGTGGGGGCACCGTATGGCTGGGCACTGACATTCCGGCCGCGCTACGGGGTGCCGTCGTAGCCGGCGTCGGTGCTGTTGAGGTTGCCGACCTTGCGGCGGTAGCGGCCCTGGGCGGCTTGTTCGGACTCGACGCCGAGGGCGGCGGCGATCTTCTTGAACGTCAGCAGCGGCTTGCCGGTGCGACTGCTGGTGGAACGGGCGGCCAGCAGCAGCGTGCCTTCCAGCCCGTCCAGGTCCGCGCGGGCCACCTGCAGCAGGGCGAGGGCGTCGGCTACGTCCTCGGCCCGGTCCTCCGGCTCCTCCTGCAGTCCGGTCATGTCCTTCAGCAGCCGCCGGGCCTGGTGGGCGTGGACGGCGTGCAGCGCCACCGCAACGGAGGTCTCCGGCTTGCGTTCGCGGATGCCCTCCAGCGCGTCGGCGTAGCGGTCGGTGAGCCGGGCTAGCAGTCCGGCCTGCTTGGCGTCCATCACGTACGGGTCCGGCCGCGCCGACCGGGTCCGGGTTTCGTCGGTGTCCGTCATGACCGTACCGTCCTGCCACAGCGCGGCACTGTCAATACCGTGCTGTCAGCATGACGTTGTGCGCGGGGTTCGGTGGGTGTGTGTCCGTTGGGGGATCGTTTCCGTACGGAGTATCTGTTTGGCGTGGTGGTCAACTGGCCCTCGGTGTGGCCTGACCGATGATTTTTCCGCGCCGTGCTGGTCTGTACGCCGAATACCGACTCACGGGAGGCTGACGCCATGCGCAAACTGACTTTCGGCATGAACCAGAGCCTGGACGGCTACATCGCCGCGCCCAGCGACGACCTCGGCTGGAGCGTGCCGAGCGACGAGCTGTTCCAGTGGTGGTCCGACCGGGTGGGGGCGACGGGCCTGGCGCTGTACGGGCGCAGACTGTGGGAGACGATGAGCTCCCACTGGCCGACCGCCGACCAGCAGCCTGGCGCCACACCGGCGCAGATCGAGTTCGCCCGCCGCTGGCGGGACATGCCGAAGGTGGTGTTCTCCTCGACGACCAGCACGGTCGACTGGAACACCCGCCTGGTCACCGACGACGCGGTCACCGAGATCACCCGGCTCAAGACCCAAGACGGTGGCCCCATGGACGTCGGCGGCGCCACACTCGCCGCAGCGGCCATGCGGGCCGGGCTGATCGACGAGTACGCGATCGTCACCCATCCGGTCCTGGTGGGCGGCGGCACGCCGTTCTTCACGGCCCTGGACAAGTGGGTGAACCTGAGCCTGGTGGAGACCCGGACGTTTCCTGACGGCGTGGTGCTGACCAGGTACGAGACCAGGCGCTGAGTGCCCGACGTCGGATCAGCGCGGGCTTCGGGCCACCCAAGGATCTCGTGGCGCTGTGTTCCAAGGCGATCGTGACATCCCTGCCGGATCCTGTTCTTCACCGCAGACGATCCGTCCGGATAGGGATCCCCCTACGTACACCCGACGCCAGGACGTCCGGACCGCCTGACCTTGACCAGCGGTGTTGCAGATACCCCGTACGGTGAAAATCCCGATTGTCGGGGGCTAAACGTACACTCCCGGCCATGCCCGAGACTCTGATCGGCTACGCCCGCTGCTCAACCGACGAACAAGACCTCACCGCCCATCAACAACGGCTCACCGAACTCGGCGTCGCACCGGAGCGGATCTACCTCGACCACGGCCTCACCGGCACCAACCGCGCACGGCCCGGCCTCGACCAGGCACTGGCCGCCGTCCGAACCGGCGACACCCTCGTCGTCCCGAAACTCGACCGGCTGGCCCGCTCCGTACCCGACGCCCGCGCGATCGGCGACGCTCCTCCCCGGCCGTTCACTCACTGGCGCCTGCGCAAGCTGGCCGACTACCTCTCCCACCCACCCGCCGGGGCCAGCCGGGTGGTCATCGGCCGCACCAGGCTGGGCGAGCCCCTGCGCCGGCACCAGGTCTCCTTCCAGCGCACCCGCACCTGGAAGGAGACCTCCGACCCGGACGCCGACGCCAAACTCGACCGTTTCGAGGAGGTCACCCGCCGCTGTCCCGACCGGTGCTTTCGCCTTCGACCAGTTCGGGCCGCTGTCCATCCGCCCCTGCCACGGCACCTGCTGGGCCAGACGCAAGAACCCTGACCGGCTGCGCGCGACCTACCACCGCCACCACGGCATCGGCTACTTCCACGGCTGCTACAGCCTGGGCGACGACACCCTGTGGGGCACCACCCGCCACCGCAAGGGCGCCGACCACACCCTGACCGCGCTGAAGAGCATCCGAGCCGCCCGGCCGGACGGCGCCCCGATCTACGTGATCGCCGACAACTGGTCCGGGAACAAGACCCCCACCATCCGGGCCTGGGCCACAGCCCACAAGGTGCACCTGCCTCACCCCGACCAACGCCTCCTGGGCCAACCCCATCGAGCCGCACTTCGGACCACTGCGCAGCTTCGTGATCGGCAACAACGACCCGCCCAACCACCCAGCACTCGCCCGGCAGATGCAGGACTACCTGCGCTGGCGCAACGACCACCGCCGCCACCCGACCGTCCTGCAAGCTCAGCCCTCAAGCTCGCCCCCACCCCCACCCGGGCCGCGCGGCTCACCCGCGCCCAGATCAGCGCGGCCCTCAACCGGGCCGGCCGCAAACGCGGCATCGACGCCGAGGCCGAGCGACTGCGCGAGGTCTTCCGCGCCGACTGGACCCACCAGCCGCCCCTGGTCGAGGACGCACTCGGCAAGCAGATGGACGACGTGGACGAGGCGGAGGTCCTGCTCGTGGATCGTCACCCCCAGTTCCTCATACGCCTCGCGCACGGCACAGGCCGTTGCCGATTCCTTCTCGAGGTGGTCGGCCGGCAGGTGCCACATATCGGCCGCGTAGGCCGAGGTCGACGCGCGCAGGCCGAGGAGGACCTTGCTGGCCCGCTCGAACAGCAGGTGAACGCCAATGACGTTGGCATGGGGATGCATGGATCTCCTCGGTTGACGGCGACTGGGACAGCGATCTGAACAACGCTGCTGATCAACGGCGCGTAACGGTCGAGTCATCGATCGAAAGTTCGACGAATCCGCGCGGTGCTTGCGAGGGCTGGGGGCTTCCCTCGTGATCCGCAGTTCGAATCACCCGAGTGGGATTCGCTACCCGTTCTGGGGATTGCCTCGCGGCAGCCGGAGCCGCCATGGGCGTCAGCTGCCGACGGCCCGGTCAGGTGGCGCCGGCCCCCCGGTCCGCACCAGTGGCGCACAAGTGATTCCTGCTGCACTTCGCCCGCGCGCCACTTACCAAGCTTCTGGAGGAACCATGGTCACCCGACGCAACGTGCTCGGCGCCGGCCTCGCCACCATCGGCGCGGGGCTCACCGGTGCCGCACTCACCCCACTGATCGCCGCGCACAGCGCCCGGGCGGGCACCTCGGTCCCCCAGGGACAGGCCGGTGCTACGGGCCTGGCGGTGGAGCCGTTCCGGGTCGCCCTGCCCGTGGCGCCGGTGCTCGCGCCCATTTCCACTGCGGGCGGCGTCGACGTGTACGCCGTCACCATGCGGCCCGCCGTGAAGGAGATAGTGCCCGGACTGCCGGTCGAAGTCCTTACCTACAACGGCAGTTTCCCCGGCCCCACCATCAAGGCGCGCTCCGGCCGCCCCGTGGTCGTGCGCCAGCGCAACCAGCTGGACATGCCCACCTCTGTCCATCTGCACGGCGCGTCGGTGCCGCACCGCATGGACGGCGCACCGATGGACACCATCGCCCCCGGAGCCGGACGCACCTACCTCTATCCCAACCGGCAGTCGCACGCCTCGCTCTGGTACCACGACCACGCCCACCACATGGAGTCCGAGCACGTCTACCGAGGCCTGTCCGGCTCCTACCTGCTCACCGACCACACCGAGAGGCGGCTGCCGCTGCCCTCGGGGGCGTACGACATACCGATAGCTATACGCGACGCGAACCTCGACGAGACCGGTCAGCTCGTGTACGTCATGGGCGACAGGAACCGCACGACGCTCCTCGCCAACGGCGTGCCCTACCCGTACGTCGCCGTCGCCGCCCGCAAGTACCGCTTCCGGCTGCTGAACTCGGCCAATACGCGCTCCTTCCGGCTACGGCTCGCAGACGGCGGCCCGATCGTCCAGATCGGCTCCGACGGCGGCCTGTTGCCCCGCCCGTACACGACCGACTCCATCTACCTCTCGGCCGGTGAACGCGCCGATGTCGTCGTCGACTTCTCGCGCTACCCCGTCGGCACGCAGCTGGTGCTTCAGAACACCACCGGCTCGGGACCGGTCGAACAGATCGGCCAGGTGCTGCGGTTCGACGTCACCCGCACCGCCGACGACCCCAGCATCGTGCCGCCGGTGCTGCGCACCCTGCGCCCGCTTCCCGAGGCCACCGCCGAGCGCAGTGTCGAACTGCGCATGGACGAGGGCGGCACCACGCCGCCCAAGGCGTACATCGACGGCAAGACCTACGACCCCGACCGCGTCGACTCCCTGGTGCGCCACGGCGCCAGCGAGATCTGGACCGTCACCAACCCCAACAAGGTGATACCGCACAACTTCCATATGCACCTGGTGCAGTTCAGGGTGCTGGAGCGGAACGGGAAGGAGCCGGACTTCGGCGAGACGGGACTGAAGGACACCGTGATGCTCATGCCGGGCGAAACCGTCAAGCTCCAGGCGACGTTCGACACCTACCGCGGGGAATACGTCTATCACTGCCACATGCTGGACCATTCGGCGATGGGCATGATGGCGACCATGAAGATCGCTTAGGGGAGTGGCCAGGATGGAGGCAACAGCCGGAAAACCGGTCGCCGTCGACGAGGCGGCGCGCCTGCGCAGTGTCCGTGTCGTGCTGCTCCCACTCATGATCGCGATGCTGCTGTCGATGCTGGACACCATGATCGTGGGCACCGCGATGCCGACGATCGTCGGTGAACTCGGCGGGCTGGAGCATCTGTCCTGGGTGGTTACCGCCTATACGCTCGCCACCGCGGCCTCGACCCCGATCTGGGGGAAGCTCGGCGACATGTACGGCCGCAAGGGCACGTTCGTCACCGCGATCGTGATCTTCCTGATCGGCTCGGCGCTGAGCGGTATGGCCCAGGACATGGGCCAGTTGATCGGCTTCCGCGCCGTCCAGGGCCTGGGTGCAGGCGGGTTGATGGTCGGCGTCATGGCCATCATGGGCGAGCTGATTCCGCCACGGGAACGCGGCAAGTACCAGGGCATGATCACCAGCGTGATGGCGCTGGCCATGATCGGCGGACCGCTGGTCGGCGGCACCATCACCGACCACTTCGGCTGGCGCTGGTCGTTCTACATCAATCTGCCGCTCGGCGCGATCGCCCTCGCCGTGATCAGTGCGGTCCTGCAGCTGCCGCCCAAGAAGCGCTCATGCGCCACCATCGACTACCCCGGCGCCGCGCTGCTGACCGTGGGCATCACCTCGATCGTGCTCGTGACCAGCTGGGGCGGTACGGAGTACGCCTGGGACTCGGCCACCATCACCGGGCTCATCGCGATCGGTGCCGCTGCGCTCGCCGCGTTCCTGTACGTCGAGACGAAGGCAGCCGAACCGGTCGTGCCGATGCACATCTTCCGCGTCCGCAACTTCACGCTGATGTCGGTGACCGGCTTCCTGACCGGCTTTGTGATGTTCGGCGCGGTGCTCTTCCTGCCGCTGTTCCAGCAGTCGGTCCAGGGCGCTTCGGCGACCAACTCCGGTCTGCTGCTCTTGCCGATGCTGGTGTCGATGATGGTCGTGTCCCTGTTCGCGGGCCGGGCGACCAGCAGCAGTGGAAGGTACAAGATCTTCCCCATCGCGGGCGGCGCGCTGATGGTCGTCGGGCTCTTTCTGCTGGCGCAGATGGACACCGGGACCTCGCGCCTGACCGCCGGCCTCTCCATGGCGGTGCTCGGCGCGGGCATGGGCTTCCTGATGCAGATCGTCATGCTGATCGCGCAGAACAGTGTCGGGATGGCGGACATGGGCGTCGCGTCCTCCTCGATCACGCTGTTCCGTACGCTCGGCAGCTCCTTCGGCGTCGCGATCATGGGCGCGATCTTCAATCACCGGGTCCAGGACGTGATGGGCGAGCGGGTCGGGGACACAGCCGCGCTGCACGGCGCCCAGTTGGACGCGGCAAGTCTGGCGAAGCTGGACGCCTCCACGCGCGAGGCGTACCAGTACGCGGTCTCCTCCGGCACCCACTCGGCCTTCCTGCTCGGCTCCGCGGTCGCCGTCATCGCTTTCCTCGCGGCGCTGTGCATCAAGGAGGTCCCGCTCAGGGGTGCGGGCGGAGGCGCGACGCCCGGGCGCACGCGTACGACCGCGTCAACGGTCTGATCCGGCCGACTGTCTGATCCGGGTTCCGAGTGCCGGGTGCCGTCAGCGTGAAGGCGGCACCCGGCAGGCTGCGGGGTCAGCGCTTGAGGGAACCCGGGCGGCGCAGGCACAGCGCGGCCAGCAGGGCGGCCGCGGCGAAGGCGGAGCCGGTCAGGAAGGCCGACGACATCCCCTCGCTGTGCGTCGAGACGGTGACCAGCATCGCCAGACCCAGCGAACCGCCCACACTCTGCAGGGAGTTGAGGACACCGGCTGCTGCGCCCGCCTCGCCGGGGCGCAGCCCGGAGGTCGCCAGCACCGTGGGCGGCAGGACACAGAACGCCATCCCCGCGCCGAGCATCACCAGCGCAGGCAGGACGGCATCCAAGTAGCGGCTCGTCGAGGACAGCTGGGTCAGCCACAGGTTTCCGCTGAGCAGCAGCGCGGCCCCGATCGCCATCACCTGCTTCGCGCCGATGCGCTCGGTCAGCCGCGCCGCGAAAACGGCCATCACCGCCATGGTGACCGGCAGGGTGACCAGCGCGGCGGCCGCGGTGAGAGGACCCCAGCCACTCTCCTTCTGGAAGAACTGGTTGAGGAAGAAGTACGTGCCGATCAGCGCGCCCGGAACGGCGAGCGTGCCCAGATAGGCACAGACGCGGTCGCGGTCCGCGAACAGCCTTAATACGACGATGGGTTGCTCGGCGTGCCGCTCGACGCCCACGAAGACGACGAGCAGCGCCACGCCCGCCACGATGCAGCCCACAACCACCGGGTCGCTCCACGACCGCTCGGCGGCCTGGGCGAGTCCGTAGACGAGCGAGGCGGCCCCCAAAGCAGACACCAGCGCTCCCGCGACGTCGAAGCGGCCCCGGCTGCGGGCCGTCTCCTCGATGACGAACGGTGCGAGCAGCAAAATCGCCAGTCCCAGCGGCACATTGAGGAACAGGACCCAGCGCCAGCTGCTCAGCGAGGTCAGTGCCCCCGCCAGAAGCAGGCCCCCGGCCGTGCTGACCGCTCCCACCGCCGTGCATACGGCGATGGCGCGCCGCCGCGGCGCTCCTTCCGCGAACATGCTGAGCACCAGGGCCAGTCCGCTGGGCGCGGCCAGCGCGGCACCGACCCCCTGTACGGCGCGGATGCCGACGAGGAATTCCGCGGAAGGGGCGAGGCCGCGCAGCATCGCTGCGGCGGTGAACAGCCCGACCCCGGCGAGGAACACCTTGCGACGCCCGAGAAGGTCACCGGCCCGGCCGCCGAGCAGCAGAAGGCCACCGAAGGCCAGCAGATAGGTGTTGAGGATCCAGGCCGCGCCGACGGCCGAGAGGCCCAGCCCGTCGCGCATGCCGGGCAGCGCGATGTTCACGATCGGGTCGTCGAGCTGGATCATCGCGTTGCAGCCGGCGATGACCGCCAGCGCGACACCAGGGCGCGCGGTGCGCGCCGGGCGTACGGCCGCGGCTGCCCGCGGCAATGGTTGAGCCGACACTTGCGCTGACATGCGCAGCCTCCAGACGAGAACGGGGCGGTGGACGATGCCTCGACACCTTGACCTGAGGTGCTTGAGGGTCCGTCGAACCCTGATCGGCCGCCGGGAGAATCAAGCGGATCTCGAGGGAAACTCACCCGCCGCGTCAGAGCCTGCTGGTGCGTGACCAACACATTGCGCACGTCCGTCCCACACACACGATGGAGACCAACATGCTCATCACCCGCACCCGCACTGCCACGATGACGGCCTTCGGGGCCGCGGTGGCCGCGAGCTTACTGATCGCCGGGCCCGCATCCGCCGACCCGGCGCTGTCCGTCACGCCCAGCACCGGCCTGTCCGACGGACAGAGCGTGACCGTCACCGGCTCCGGCTTCACCGCCGGTACGGACGTCAGCATCACCGAGTGCAGCTCACCGACTCTCTGCTCGGCCACCACCGTGACCGCCACGGTCGGCGCCGACGGCACATTCTCGGCGCCGTACGCCGTGAGCAAGACCTTCGAGGGCCACGACTGGTCCAGCGGTACCACCGTCACGGTGGACTGCGCCGCGACCCAGTGTCTGGTCTCGGCCTGGGAGCAGGGCGCGGGGACGCGCACCCAGACCATCTCGTTCAGCTGACCGCAGGTGCAACACTGTAGTGCCCGGCGGGCTGTGTCCGTCCTCCTGCGCAGCGGGGACGGACACAGCCCGGAGCCGTATCTATGCGCCCTCGCGGATGGCCGTGATGGCCTTCGCGATACGCCGCTGCCGCGTCTCAGGGGTCTTCGCACCCTCGATGGCCAGCACATGGCGGCGCCGGTGGGTGTACGCGAGCCGGTCGTACGCGGCACGGAGCTGCGGATCCGCGTCCAGCGCCTCGGCGAAGTCCGGTGGCTCGACCACCACTCGCGGCTCGGTGTCCAGCTGGAGGTCGACCTCCACCTCGTCACCCTCGGCGATCTTGCTCGCGGCCCGGTTCGCCGCGCTGATCCCGACGATGAACCGCCCGCCCATGGCAGCGACGCGACTGCGCCACGTATGCCCATTGATCGTGATGACGACGGCAGGACGCTTACCCGCGCCCAGCGCGTCGACGACATCCGCCGGGACTTCGACCCCGGTGGCGTTGCCGGCCGGTTCGACCGTGGCTCTGAACCCCATGTCCGCACTCCCCTCAGGCAGTGCGGATGCTGTCATGCCCGGGGACGTGTCTCAACCAGCCCGGTCCGCGGCGCCGTTTGTGTCGCGACGGCTCAAGCCTGCAGCCGACTGGCGGATGCAATGAATGCATATTCATGACGCCAGACACTTGATGTCGATAGTATTCGCGTATGCCGATGTCGTTGAGGGAGACGCTGCAGTTGACGGTGGCGGCGCTGATGCACGCCACGGGCGACTCGCAGAGCGAGCTGGCGGAAGCGCTCGGCCTGACGCAGACGCAGGTGTCGCGCCGTCAGGCGGGGCGTACAGCATGGACGCTGGACGACTGCGACAGCCTGGCGGCGCACTTCGGCGTCCCCGTTCTGGACCTGCTGGCCGGTCCCACCCGGGCCTGCGAGCTGCTGCCTCCCACCCGGCGCCGCGCCGCGCGCGGGACGGCTCGGGCCCCGCGGCCGAGGGACGCGTCCGCGGGACGGGGTGGCGGTCCGCGGATCGGCAGGCCGTCGTTCTCGCACGAGGAGGCGGGACGATGACCGACTTCGAGTCCATCGACGCGCTGCTGGCATCGGCCCGGCAGGAGGTGCCGCTGCCGCCCGCCGAGGAACGGCGCGCCCTGCGGGAGGCGCTGAGCCTGTCGCGTACCCAGGTCGCCGGAGCGCTGGGGGTGAGCCCGTCGACGATCGGCGGCTGGGAGGCGGGGCGCGACCCGAGCGGCGAAGTCCGGGAGAAGTACGCCTACTTCCTGCAGGGCGCGCAGGCCAAGCTGGATGCCCGCACCGAAGAGGAGGAAGAGACCGCCACGGCCGAGGCCCCGCCGGACGTGCCGGATACGGCCGAATCCGGCACGGGCGAAGCGGAGCCCGACGACGTCGACACCCTCGCATCCCCGCAGCCCTGCGTTCTGTGCGGCAAGCCCGCTCACCACCAGGTCGCCGGGTTCCCGCAGCACCTGGACCCCGCCGACTGCGCGGCCGCCGGCTCGCCCGCACCCGTGCCCGCACCCGCACCCGTGCCCGCGCCCGCGCCCGTGTCCGCGCCCAGGAACGAGCAGTCCGTGAAGGTGGTGCCCGTCGGGCGCCGGGTTCAGACGGCGCCGTCGGACACTCCGGACGTGATCGGCCAGGCAGTCGCCCAGGCGCTGGAGAAGCACGGCGGTGACGTCGATGCCGCGACCGCCGCCTTGATCAAGCGCGCGATCCCGGACGCGATGATCCTGCTCGACGAGACCCGCAAGGGCGCGCGGTACGACATCATCGCCCACCCGTGGATCCCCGACATCCTGCGCAAGAAGACCTCGAAGGGCGCCGACGAGATCTGGGAGGCCCGCCCGAAGTGGACGCGGCCCGAACTCCCGCCAGGGCGGCACGAGATCACGGCCCTGGACATCAACGGCGCCTATCTGTCCGCGCTGAAGACGCATTTGCCGATCGGGCAGCTGGAGCACTCCACCGGCTCCGAACACGACCGGCGCCGCGCGGGCGTCCATCTGATCACCCCGCCGGACTGGGAGCACGAGGACGTGCTGCCCAACCCGATCGGCAACCGGGACGAGCCCGGACCGCTCTGGGTCACCGAGCCGACCCTGCGCCTGCTGCTGCGCCTCTCAAGCCCCAGGTACGGGCTCTGCGAGGAGCCCGAGATCCACGAGTCGTACACCTCCGGCGCCACGGAGAATCTCCTGGAGAAGTTCCGCATCGCGCTCAAGGACGCCCGCGACACGGCCATCGCCGAAGGGGACGAGGTGATCCTGGAGTACGTGAAGGCGATGTACTCCAAGTTCGTGTCCACGATGGGGGAGTCGAACTACAACCGGGAGCTGTACCGCCCGGACTGGATGCACCTCATCCGCTCGCAGGCCTTCGCCAACCTCTGGATGAAGGCGTTCAAGGCCCACGACGAAGGCCTCACGGTCGTACGGGCCATGGGCACCGACGAACTCCACGTCATCGGCGACTGGCACAGTGTCTTCCCCGAAGGCCGCGGCGTTACCGAGGTCAAGGTCAAGGACATCTACAGCATCGGCACTACGATCGACCCGGCGGCCGCCTGCGACGACAGTGACGAGACGTACGAGACAGGGGAGGAATAGCACATGCCCGAGCGCACCATTGAGTTCGGTAAGTTCGGCGCTCGCGGCATCAAAGGCAGTGAAGCCGTGGCGCGTCAGCTCGACGCCCTCGCAGGCTTCATCGCCACCCCTGTCACCCAGAAGCGCGGCCTCATGGCCCGCCTCCACTATCTGACCAGGACCGAGCACGCCCGCGCGACCGCCCGGGATGCCGGTCTCACCGTCACCGACCGCACCCTGAAGGCCTGGCTGGACGGCAGACGCAACCCGTCGCGCAAGAACCTTGAGCGGATCGACGCCGCCTACCGCACCGTGCGACGGCACAACGTGGCCCGCTATCTGACCGGCCGGCTCAACGCGCGCGGACGAGGGACCCGGGTCGAGATCCACCCGCTCAACCAGTCCCAGGTGAGCCGTCCCCATCAGCGAGTAGTGGAGTACCGCACGCTCAATGTCCGCCGCTGGGACCACATCGTCGACGCGTGGGCGCGCGGCGACGAACAGGGCCTGGACGCCGCCTGGATCGACCAGATCGAAGACCTCGGCTCGCAGTGGGGCCAGTACGAGTACGTCACCAACGTCGGCTTCGCCGCGTAGTGGCGGCTGCGAGCCTCTGAGGATGGCCATGCCATCTTTCGGATCGTACTGCGGCGGTCCTTGCTCATCGCCCTGTGAGCGGCAGAATCAGTGCGTCATGACCCATACATGCCGTGAAGCGGAGGAAGCATATGGGAAGGATCATCGTCACTGAATTCGTCTCGCTCGATGGTGTCATCGAGGCGCCCGGCGGGGGCGAGGGCTTCAAGTACGACGGCTGGAGCTTCGAGATCGACCGCGGAGAGGGAGACCAGTTCAAGCTCGACGAGACGCGGGACACGGCCGCGCTGCTGCTCGGACGGACCACTTACGAGGGATTCGCCGCCGCCTGGCCTTCCCGCGAGGGCGAGTTCGCGGACAAGTTCAACAACATGCCCAAGTATGTGATCTCCAAGACACTCGACAAGGCCGAGTGGACCAACTCCACGGTGCTCAGCGGCGATGTGGCCGAGGAGGTGGCGAACCTCAAGCGGACGCAGGACGGGAACATCGTTGTCCACGGCAGCGCGCGGCTGGTGCAGGCGCTCCTCGAGCACGATCTGGTCGACGAGCTGCGTCTGATGGTCTTCCCCGTCATCCTCGGGACAGGGAAGCGCCTCTTCGGAGCCACGACCGACAAGAAGCGGCTGCGCCTGGCGGAGTCCAGGGTGGTCGGCGACGGCGTCAGCATCCTCACCTTCGAGCGGGTGCAGTAGGCGGGGAACCTGCCCGCCTGGCCGTGGTTCCGTCCCGTCGTTCGGTCCCGTGGTGCGGGCGCGAGGTCACGGTACGCCGCCGCGGCACTTCACTTGCAGAACGCGTCGTTGAAGAGCTTCGCTGTCGCGGCGCCTGCTGAGCCCGGCCACGGTGTAGTTGGTGTTGGAGTACGCCGCGCTGGTGCCGGGAGCGAAGGCCGGTTTGAGCGCGGTGCCCAGGGCGACGAGCTGCTGTGGCGTGGTGACGTGCGCGACGTCGCCTGCCAGGTAGGGCGCCAGATACTTCGGGTTGTCCTCGTAGTTGGGAATGCCGCTGGAGTGGTTCAGCAGCTCGCGAATGGTGATCTGCGCGCCATTGGGAACGGGGTGCCGCCCGGCTCCTGCTTTCAGCCGTCTGTATGGGGTGGATCGGCGTATGCTCCGGCGCGGGCGGCGTGGTAGGCGGCTTCGGCACTGGTGTGCACGAGGCGGGCGTCGATGGGGCCGCGGATGACGAGGAGCCGGTAGTAGAAGGGCGCGCTCAGTGCGGCGATGACCGCGGTGGCGTCGGTGTCCGGTGAGAGTTCGCCGCGTTCGATCGCACGGTGCACGAGCTGAGTGACGTGCTGCGTACGGGCCGCGAAGGCGCCACCGACGATGTCGCCGAGGCGTGGGTCGCGCGCGGCGGCCGCCACGATTCCTTCGATGAGGTTGCGGTTGCGCCTGCTTGCGTGGAAGTCCGCGATCACCTGGGCCAGGCCGTGCAGATCCTGACGGAAGTCGCCCGTGTCGGGGGTGGGGATGGTCGTGCTGTGCTGGGCGAGCAGGTCGCCGATGACGCCTTCGACCGTCCGCCAGCGCCGTCGGATGGTCGAGACATGAACCCCGGACCGCTCCGCGAGCTTCTCGAGGCTGAGCGCGCCGAACCCACCGACGTCGAGCTCTTCGAATGCAGCGGCCAGAACGGCCGTGCGGGTGCGGGCTGTTCGCCCGCCGGGGCGGGCTTCGCCGTGTGGCTGTCGCTCTGTCATGGCCCCGTGTTGCGTCGTGGGTGACTGTCCCACTAGTGTCGCACCAGCTTAACGCGCGCAAACGCGCATTAAGCTGAACGGGGGAGCAACGCCGGCGCCTCACAAGGCGCCGGCGTCACGCCGCGCCCCGGGGCTTCACGCGCGCGGGCGCTCAGTGAGCCACAACACAAGCGGCACGGGGCATGCAACTGCCCCGCGCAAGGACTGTGTGGGGCGTTCGGGGAAACCGTGCCGGCATCACCAACGGGAGGACCTCGAATGAAGCCACTCAAGGCCGCGGGAGCGGCTGCCGCCACAGTCGCCTTCACCTTCGCGATGTCGCCGCAGGCATCAGCCGCGGACTACAGCATGCATTCGCTGGGAGACGTGTCGATGCCGTGGGAGGACTACGGCGGCTTGGCCTACTTCACCAAGAACGGCGACATAGTGAAGGTGTGCGACGGGGACGCGGACGGCCGTGCGGCGACGCTCAAGGTCGAGAGCACCCGTACCGCCGAGGGATACAGGATCAGGGCCGGTGGCGACGGGGTGTGCACGACTGCGCGCCAGCATGGGCGGCAAGTACGACCTCAAAGAGGGGGACACCTAC
The DNA here is from genome assembly GCF_040606445.1 of Streptomyces sp. NPDC005408. Taxonomy (NCBI): domain Bacteria; kingdom Bacillati; phylum Actinomycetota; class Actinomycetes; order Kitasatosporales; family Streptomycetaceae; genus Streptomyces; species Streptomyces sp. NPDC005408. The sequence continues at coordinate 38,926 of NZ_JBEXEX010000019.1, forward strand.
GAGTTCCTGCTCTGCCTGAACGACGGCACTGACGGCTACTGCAACCGGCAGTACTGGAAGAACAACGGCTGACGCCACCTGAAGGCCGCGAGGCCGCGACCGGGTCTCCCATCCGAGCCTCAGAGAGTGTTGATGAGGCCGCCGTCGATCGTGAAGTCGGCGCCCGTGATGTTGGACGCCCGGTCGCCGGCCAGCCATACGACCAGGTCCGCGACCTCATCCGGCCGTGTGAACCGGCCGGTCACCGAATCGCTCGCCGCCTGTTCGGCCACCGCGGCCGGATTGATGCCGTGGGCTTGGGCGACGGTGGCTGCGACGCCGTCGTCACCGAGCCACAGAGCGGTGCTCACCGGCCCCGGGCTGACTGTGTTGACCCGGATTCCTCGCGGGCCGACTTCCTTCGAGAGCGCCTTCGAGAAATTCGCCAGGGCGGCCTTGGCCGCGCTGTAGTCGATGACCAGGGGATCCGGAAGCGCGGCGTTGACCGAGTTGACGGTCACGACAGCGCCCGAGCCGCGCTCGATGAGGTGGGGCAGGGCGGCGCGCGTGGTGCGAACCGCGGCGAGGAAGTTGATCGTCAGGGTGGAGATCCAGTCGTCGTCGGTGACAGACAGGAAGCCGCCGGTACGCGGACGGACCGCGCCGACGTTGTTGACGAGGATGTCCAGTCCGCCGGACCCGGCGGCCTCAACCAGCATCGCGGGGCCGTCCGGCGTGGCCAAGTCCACCTGCACCGGCCGGACCCGCCCGCCCTCGGCGAGCTGTGACAGCTCGTCAGTGAGGCTGCGCGCCCCGGCGATGACCGTGACGCCCTCGTCGGCCAGGGCACGTGTGACGGCCAGTCCGATCCCTCGGCTCGCGCCGGTCACGATCGCGACCTTGTCGGCCAGGTGCAGGTCCATGGTGGATTCCTTCCTGTCTGCTTCGGTCCGTTCATGTTGCGTTACGGGCACGTGGCGTACGGTGCGCGACGCGGCCATGGTCCTTGTGATCCGGCAGCAACCAGCTCCTTACTGCCGGGAAACCACGCGGGCCCTGCCGGTTCGTATCGTCGTCGGATGTGAAGCGCAACCGACGACGACTTCTGCCAGCACTGCCCGTCCTGCCCGGCTGGGGCACGATTCGCGGCCGAGTGGCCATCGTGCTCGCCGTCCCCACCTGTCTGCTCCTGGTCGTGACCGGCCTCGGCGTAGCCGACCGGGCATCCGGCTGGTCCGCGGCCCGCGAGACCGCGAGCCGTGTCGAACTCGTCCTCAAGGCCCAGGGCCTCGTGCGCGAGCTGCAGCGTGAACGCGGCCTCACCAATGGGCTGCTGGGCGGCGCCGCGGAATACCGCGACGACGTCGAAGCTCAGCGCGTACGCACCGACACCGCCCGCACCGGATTCGAGCTCCTCCTCGGGGAGGACGGCCCGGAAGTGGACACCGGCGGCGACTTACGGGACGCCCTGGGCCCGGTCTCGGCCGTGGCAGCCGTGCGCCGCCAGGTTGACGGCCGCACTGCCCAGCGCTCCCCGACTCTGGCCGCGTACACCAAGGCGATCGACGGCCTGATCGGTGCCTCGGCGGCAGAACCGGCTCGTGGCGACCGCGCCCTCGCCGACGGGATGGGCGCCCTGCAGGCCCTCAGCCGCGCCACCGAAGCGATCGCCCTTGAGCGCGGGTTCCTCAACGGGGTATTCGCGGCACGGCGTTTCAAGAAGGACGAGTTCCTCGACTTCACCGAAGTACGGGCGGACCGGCAGGCCTTCCTGCGCCAGTACGCCGAACTCGCCACCCCTGCCCAGCAGTCCGCGCTCGACGCCGCCTTCGCCACCGGCGACGCCCGGCGCGCCACCGGCTACGAGAAGCAGGCAGAGGCCGGAGCCGACGGCCGCCGGCTCGCCGTGGACCCCGGCAGCTGGTGGACGTCGATGACCGCGCTCGTCGACCGACTCCATGACGTTCAGCGGCAGATCGGCGCCGAGGTACGGGCTCGCGCGGACCGGATCGGGGACGGCGCCACCGGCCAGCTGGGCGGATTCATCGGCCTCGGTGTGCTGATCCTCGCGGTCGCCACCGCACTCGCCGTGCTCTCGGCCCGTTCGATCACCCGGCCGCTGGTCGCACTCGCCGATGAGGCCGACCTGGTCGCCCGTGCCGGGCTGCCTGCCGCTGTCGCCCGCATCCAGAAGGCGGAAGCGGGCGACGAACTCGCCGTCGAGTCGTCCCGCCGAGTCCCTGACAGCGCCCGCGAGTTCACCCGGCTCGCCTCCGCCCTGCACAATGTCGAACACACCGCGATCGGTCTTGCGACCGAGCAGGCTGTGCTGCGGCGCAACAGCTCCGAGTCGCTCGCCAGCCTCGGCCGCCGCAACCAGGCGCTGCTCGCCCGCCAGCTCGGCCTGATCACCGCCCTGGAGAGCCAGGAGATCGACCCGGACGCACTGGGTGACCTGTTCGAACTCGACCACCTGGCCACCCGTATGCGCCGCAATGCCGAGTCGCTGCTCGTGCTCGCGGGGGAGGAACTGCCGCCGCGCACCTGGTCGGGCCTGGTGAAGGCGGCCGAGGTGGTCCAGTCGGCGATCGCCGAGGTCGAGCAGTACCAGCGCGTCGCCGTGGTCGACGTACAGGAGGGGCGGATCCGCGGCCGGGCCGTCGCCGAGCTCTCCCATCTGCTCGCCGAACTCATCGAGAACGCCCTGATCTTCTCGCCTCCATCCCGCCCGGTCGAGATCTACGGCTGGCGCGACGGCGGCGAGTACTGCCTCGCGGTCGTCGATCGCGGCTCCGGCATGAGTGCCGAGGAACTGGCCCGCTCCAACGCCCGACTCGCGGGCCGGGAGTCCTTCCTGGTCGCCCCTACCCGCTACCTCGGCCACTACGTCGTCGGGACGCTCGCGGCCCGGCTCGGCGCCCAGGTCGAACTGCGCCCCACCCAGGGCGGCCAGGGCGGTGCCTGCGGAGTCACGGCGTACGTGGCCCTGCCGACCGCGCTCGTCGATGTGCCTCAGACGCAGTCGGCGACGGCCGGCTGAGCCCGATCCGCAACTGCATCCAGCAGGAGAGCCGGTCGTCCGGGTCGTCCAGGTCGAGTCCGAACAGCTCCCGCGTGCGGCGCAGTCGGTACTTGAGAGTGTTCTGGTGCACGGTGAGGCGTCTCGCCGCTTCACCGACATTGCCGACTGCGTCCAGCCAGGCTGCCACCGATGCGGCGTAGTGCGTGTGATGGGTGCGGTCGTGTTCGAGCATCGCCTCGACGCCCGGGTGGCGCAGCCGTGGCCGGCGGGCGAGTTCGTCCGCCAGGTGCGCGATGAGCACGCGGGCATGGACGTCGGCCAGGGCGGCGACCTGGGGCGCGTCGGCGTCGCCGGTGGTCACGCGCAGCACGTCATCCACCTCTGAGCGCAGCTCGGGCAGTTCGTTGAGGCCTGTTGCGCGTCGGCTGACGGCGGCGCGCAGGGGTTCCGAGCGAGGGCGGGCGATCGCGGCGAGCGCCTGCGCGGTCAGCCGCCGTGCCGATTCCAGGTCGTCGCCGGGCAGCAGCGTGTAGACGGCGCGCGGGCCGGTGGCGACCGCGGCCGCGGGGCGTACGGCCGCCCAGTGCCGGCCGAGTCCGGCGCAGATACGGGTCAGCAGCGCACCCGCTTCCGCGGAGGCGCCGACCGGGGCGAAGCCGAGCAAGGTCACGTGCGTGCTCGCGGGCAGGCCGAGTTGGTAGGCCGTTTCCTGCGCGGGGGCGGTGCCGTCCAGGCAGGCGCGCAGTGCCCGGTCGCGGGCGTGCAACTCCAAGGCGGCAGCGCCGCGGCGGCGCAGCATGTGCAGGGCCGCGGTCCCGGCGCCGTCCAGCAGGGCCCGTTCCCCGGCCTCGTCGAGGGGAGTGTGGTCGGTGATCGCCCAGATCGTGCCGAGCGGGAGGTCTCCCGCGCGGACGGCGACGGCGGCGCGCGGCAGCTCGCCCTCGGCAAGACCCGGCAGCGGTACGACACCGGGGTCGGCCAGCACCTGCCGGTACTGGCGTTGCTGTCGTTCGGCCTGCGGTCCCGGCTGATCGGGGACGTGCCGGCCGAGGATGCCCTGGCGGCGAAGCTCGTCGATGCGCTGGCCGGGCAGTGTCGAGTAGGCGAGCACCCGGGTGTCCAGGTCCTCGATGGCCACCGAACCGCCGATGACCGCGGCGATGGCATCGGCGAGAGCGAAGAGCTCCTCGCCGGTCCCGTCGCCGCCGTCCCGGCTTGGCGTATCCGACCAATTCATGGCGGGATTCTAGGCGCACTCGCCAAGGCGGGGGGTGGTGGGCGGGCTCGACCATGGGGCGATCGGTCCCCACCCCGGGGCCGCCGCACCGCACACCCGGAGGAAGATCATGGCCATCCCGGTCGCGCCGACCACCCCGCCGTCCCAGGAAGCACTGCTCGGGCTGTTCCCGCCGGGCACGGTGCTCGATCGGGACGGCGGGCTGGTGATCGGCGGCTGTCCGGTGACCGGGCTCGCGGAGCGCTTCGGCACCCCCGCACTGATCGTCGACGAGGCTGCGCTGCGGGCCCGTGCCCGCCGCTACGCGGACGGACTCGCCGCCCGCTGGGCGAACTCGCGGGTGGCCTTCGCCTCCAAGGCCTTTCCCTGCACGGCCGTGTACCGGCTGCTGGCAGAGGAGGGTCTGAGTATCGATGTCGCCGGCGGCGGTGAGCTGGCCCTGGCCTTGGCGGGCGGGGTCGACCCGGCGTCTCTGGTGGTGCACGGCAACGCCAAGACCGACGGCGAGCTTCGGATGGCCGTGGAGGCCGGTGCCGGACTGATTGTCATCGACAACTTCGACGACATCGACCGGCTCGAGCGGATTGTCACCGGGGAGCAGCCCGTCCTGGTGCGGGTCACGCCCGGAATCCGCCCGGACACCCACGCCGCGGTCTCCACCGGACAGGAAGGATCGAAGTTCGGTCTGACACTGCCCCGGGCCCGGGAAGCGATCGCCCGGCTGCGCGGCAGCAGCAAGCTGCGGCTGGACGGGGTGCACGTCCACATCGGATCCCAGATCCTCGACACCGAGCCGTTCGCCCGGGCGGTGGAGGCGGTGGCGGGCCTCGGCGCCTTCGCCGTCTACGACCTCGGCGGCGGCCTCGGCGCCCGCTACACCTACGACGACCGGCCTCCCAGCGTCGAGGAGTACCTGGACACCCTGGTGGACGCTGCCCGCCGTGTGCTGCCCGCCGACGCGCAGATCGTGATCGAGCCCGGCCGGTCCATGGTGGCCGAGTCCGGGGTGACGCTCTACCGGGTGGTCACGGTCAAGCAGGGCGAGCCGGCCTTCGTCGCCGTGGACGGCGGAATGGGCGACAACCTCGAAGTCGCGCTGTACGGACAGCGGTTCGAGGCCACCGTCGCCACCCGTGTGGGCGGCGGTGAACCCTGCCATCTGGTGGGCAGGCACTGCGAGTCCGGCGACACCCTGAGCGCGGGTGTGCGGCTGCGTGATCCACGGCCCGGGGACCTGATCGCGGTACCGGTCACCGGTGCGTACTGCTTCTCCCTCAGCAACAACTACAACGGCACGCTGCGGCCGCCTGTCGTCTTCTGCCGCGACGGCGAGGCGCGGGCCGTGGTGCGCCGCGAGACGTACGGCGACCTGATGCGACGCGATGTCCCCTGAGTCGCAACCACCCCTCGTTTCCCCTCACCCCGGAGGAGCCCCCATGTCATCTCGGCCGACGCTGCGTCAGCAGCTGCTGAGGCGCAAGCCATTGCACGCGTTCGCGACGGAGTCGGAGGGAGGCGGCGGGCTGCGCCGTACCGTCGGCCCCTTCCAGCTCACGATGATCGGGATAGGTGCCACCATCGGCACCGGCATCTTCTTCCTGCTCAGCACCGCCGTGCCGGAGGCCGGCCCGGCGGTCATCGTGTCCTTCGCCCTCGCGGCGGTGGCCGCGGCCCTCACCGCGCTCTGTTACGCGGAGCTGGCCTCCGCGGTACCGGTGTCGGGCTCCTCGTACTCCTACGCGTACGCCACGCTCGGCGAATTCGCGGCCTGGGCCGTGGGCTGGTGCCTGCTGCTGGAGTACGCAGTCTCCGGCGCCGCGATCGCGGTGAGCTGGGGGCAGTACCTCAACGACCTCACCGAACGGCTCTTCGGCTTCCAGATGCCCGAGGCGATCTCCGCGCCGCCGGGCGCAGGGGGATACATCAACCTGCCCGGGGTGGTCCTGGTGGGCCTGTGCTGTCTGCTGCTGGTGCGGGGCGCCAAGGAGTCGGCGGTGGTCAACACGGTGATGGTGCTGGTCAAGCTCGGGGTGCTGGTGCTGTTCGTGGTGGTCGGCGTCACCGGCTTCGACTCCGGCAACCTGCAGCCGTTCGCCCCCATGGGCGTCGCAGGCATCGGGACGGCCGCGGCCACCGTCTTCTTCGCCTTCATCGGCCTGGACGCGGTTTCCACGGCCGGTGAGGAGGTCCGCGACCCCCGGCGCACGCTGCCAAAGGCCATCGTGGGGGCGCTGGTCGTGGTCACCACCATGTACATCCTGGTCGCCGTGGTGGGCGTGGGCGCCCAGCCCTGGTCGGCATTCGAGGGGCAGGAGGCGGGACTCTCCGTCATCCTCGGCGACATCACCGGCGCCGGCTGGCCCGCCGCACTGCTCTCCGCGGGCGCGGTGCTGTCGATCGTCAGTGTCACGCTGGTCGTGCTGTACGGACAGAGCCGCATCCTCTACACGATGGGCCGCGACGGCATGCTGCCCGCCGCCTTCCGCCGGGTGAGCCCGCGCAGTGGCACACCCGTGTTCAGCACCGTCCTGACCGGCGGCTTCGTCGCCGTCCTCGCGGCGGTCTTCCCACTGGACCTGCTCGCCGACCTCACCAGCATGGGCACCCTCGCGGCCTTCGCGGTGGTCTCCGTGGGCGTGATGGTCCTGCGCCGCACGGCGCCTGAACTCGAACGGGGCTTCCGCGTCCCGGGCTACCCGGTGGTCCCGATCCTGTCCGTCCTCGCCTGCGCCTACCTGATCCAAGAACTGCCCCTCGACACCTACTTGTTGTTCGGCGGCTGGCTGGCCGTTGCGCTGGCCGTCTACCTCCTCTACAGCCGCCGGAACTCACGGCTGGAGGCGGGCCCCGACCCAGCCCCGGAGCAGGCAGGCGTGGTGCGGGCGGAGCCCTGATCAGGCGCCAGCGTGTTCCAGCAGGAGATGGAGGTCGTGGGCGGCCTCCGCGGTGGACCAGACGGCGACGGCGAGGATCGCCGCGGTGGCGAGTGCCGGGGCCGGGCGCAATCGCAGCGGCGGGGCGAGCAGAGCCGCAACACGGCGGGGGACCGGTCCCGCGCTGCTGAGGTGCGTACGCCGGGTCAGTGCGCCGAGCATGCCGAGGGCGGCGGCGGGGATACGGGAACGGGCGGGCGCGCGGTGGGCGGCCAGGGCGGCCTTTCCCACCGTGCGCGCGGCTTTGTGGCGGTCGCCCGTGGCGGTCGCGGCGCTCTCGTCGGCCCAGCGTTCGACGGTGAAGGTGACGGCGGACGCGAGCGGCCGCAGCAGTGGGTTGGCAGCGGCGCCGAATTGCGCGAGGGCGACGAACGCGTAGTGGTGCCCGGCCAGATGGGCGCGTTCGTGGGCGAGCAGGACCTCGTGCTCGCTCTTCTCCAGGGCGTGCAGCATGCCGGTGGAGACGATGACGCGCCCGGGGAGGCCGGGCAGGGCGAATGCCTCGGGGGCCGTGTCGTCGACGACGACGAGGCCGTCCGGCGCGGGCATGCAGGCGGCTTCCAGGACGGCAGCCGCCAGGGATCGGACGCGGCGCCAGAGCATGCGTCCAGCGGCGAACGCGGCAGCGGCGAGCAGCAGGCCGGCGATCAGGGCGACGGACAGTTCGGCGGGGTCGTCGCGCTGCGCGGCCTGGGCCGACCAGTGGCCGAGGGCTGCGAGCAGGGGGATACGGAGCAGTCCGGTGGCGGCGAGCATGGCCAGCGAGAGGGTGCTCGCCATGGCCAGGACCATGGACGTGGCGGTGAGCAGCCACGTGGCGAGGCGGGGTTCGCAGCGTTCGGCCAGCGGCCGCGCGCCCAGGGGGGCGAGCAGGGACAGCAGCAGCGGGAGGTAGACGGCGATGCGCATCCGGTGGCTGCCCTACCGTTCCGGATCCGAGTCGGGTGTGAGCAGTTGGCGCAGCAGTTCCTCGTCGGTGCTGGACAGGCCGTCGACGAAGCGGGCCAGGACGGTCTCGCGGTCGGGCCGCTCTTCCAGGACCCCGCGCATGCGGCGGGCGGCGAGCCCGGGGGCGTCCGCGACAGGGGTGTAGGCGTAGGCGCGGCCGCGCGGTGTGCGGGTGAGCAGCTGCTTGGTGTGCAGGCGGGTGAGGATCGTCACGACCGTGCTGTAGGTGATCTCGTCACCGAGCCGGTCGGCGACCTCGCCCGGGGTCAGGGCACCGGAAGCCTGTTGCAGCACGGCGAGGATTTCGGCCTCACGTTCGCCGTTGGCCCGTTTGCGGCCTCGATCCGGCGTCTGCGCAGTCATGGGTTTGTCGTGCCCTCCACTTTGCTTCTACAGTCGTGTAGAACTTCTACGGCGGTGTAAAAGCTGCCGTTTCCCGAGTGTGCCATGAGCCCGTCCCCGGTGGACAGCGCGGGACCGGTCTGCTGCCCCTTCAGAGAGGGATCTTGTGAGTGCCATCAGCATCAGCCAGGCCGCCGTGCTCGGTGTCGTGGAGGGGGTGACGGAATTCCTGCCCATCTCCTCCACCGGCCACCTCAAGATCACCGAAGGGCTGATGGGCGTCCCGGTCGACGACACGTCCGTGGTCGGCTTCACCGCCGTCATCCAGGTCGGGGCGATCGCCGCTGTGCTGGTCTACTTCCGCAAGGACATCCTGCGCATCGTCTCCGCCTGGGGCCGCGGTCTGGTCGACCGCGAGGAGCGGTACCACCACGACTACAAGTTCGCCTGGTGGGTCATCTTCGCCACCCTCCCCATCGTCGCCGTAGGACTTGCCGCCAAGCCGCTCATCGAGGGCTCGCTGGCCTCGCTGTGGGTGGTGGCAGGCTCGCTGATCGTCGGCAGCGGTCTGATGTGGGCGGCCGACCAGATGGGCCGCCACAAGCGCGGCGAGGACGACACCGGCTTCAAGGACGCCATGCTCGTGGGCTGTTCGCAGATCCTCGCCCTGCTCTTCCCTGGCTTCTCCCGCTCCGGCGCGACCATGTCCACCGCCCTGATCCTCGACCTCGACCGGGTCGCGGCCACCAGGCTGTCGTTCTTCCTGGGCATTCCGGCGCTGACGGGCGCGGGCCTGTACGAACTCAAGGACGCCGTCGGCGCCGGGGTGGACACAACCCCGCTGCTTGTCGGCACGGTCGTCTCCTTCGTGGTCGCCTACGCCTCCATCGCCTGGCTGCTGAAGTACGTCGCGAAGCACTCCTTCAACGCGTTCGTCGTCTACCGCCTCCTGGTCGGCGGCGTCCTGTTCGCGCTGCTGGGCACCGGAGTGCTCCACGCCTGAGCGCGCCGAACACGCGCGGCCGCAGCGGCATTTCAGTAGAGGATGGAGGGGAGATACGCCCCGGCGCGTTCGTTGTAGAGCCCGATGGTCATCAGGCTCATGAGCTGACTCACCTTGAGGCCGCTTCGCAGACACCACTGCAGCAGGGCGCTGTTGCGCGCGGGGACGAGGATGCCGGGGCCGCCGAAGGGGGGAGCCGCGGCGATGAGCGCCCTGATGTCCTCGGTGGTCTCGCCCACCGCATGCGCGAAGAAGGACAGGTCGGTGGCATAGCCGGTGAGCCGCCCGTCGTGCTCGGTCACGAGGGCCGTGCCCCTCTTGAGCGCGTCGGTGACCTCCCCGTCGCGATCGACCCCGTGGACGCTGCGGCACACCTCGTTGCAGCCCGCCAGGTCCGCGTCCGTCGCAGGGCGCACCTCGTAGCCTGGCACGGCTACTCCGATCGGGGGCCCTGAAGGCAGGCCACGGTCTCGCGGAACTCGAACCGGAGGCCGGCGTAGAGCGCGAACGACCGGGAGTGGTAGCCGCTCTGCAGCAGCCGGATACCGGGTGCATGCCGCTCGGCCGCCCGTTGCATGACGTCCTGCATGAGCGGGCGCCCGACGCCTCCGTTCTGGACGGTCGGGTCCACGGTGATCGGCCCCACGCCGACGACGGGCGAGCGCTCGTCGAGGAGGTTGCTGCCCACGATCCGGCCGTCGAGCTCGGCCACGACGCTGTAGTAGCCGGGGTTCAGCAGCATCTCGAACATCCCCGTGGCCGTGTCCGTCCCAGGGATGTCGGAGGGGAACCCGTGCGCGTGGGCGATTCTGGAGAAGGCATCGAAGCAGATCCGGCCGCACTCCGCGGCGTCGTCCGGCCTTCCGGGGCGCAGTACGAGATCCACGATTGCATCTCCTCCCGGCAGCCGGGCGTCCGACGAAGGGCTCTCGTTCCATCAAACGCGCCTTCTGAACGTCATGCCGACCGCGTCGCCCCGCTCTCCGGCCGGTGCCGGGCCCGGGCGATGAGAAGGGCCACGTCGTCGTGGTTTCCCGGCTGGCGCAGCTCGCGGAGAAGTGCGTCGCAGGTGTCCTCCAGGGATCGCCGGGGTTCTGCGAGGAGCGCGAGGAAGGCGTCCAGACGTTCGTCGATGGCCTGGTCGCGTGTTTCGACCAGGCCATCGGTGTAGAGGACCAGCTGGTCGTCGGGGTGCAGAGCGAGCGTGGTGGTGTGGAAGGCGACGTCGCCGACGCCGAGCGGCGCGCCGGTGGGCAGGTCGAGCAGTTCGGGGGCCTGGCCGGGGCGTACCAGGGCGGGTGGAAGGTGTCCCGCGCAGGAGATGAGGCACTGCGCCTGGTGGGGATCGTAGACGGCGTAGATACAGGTGGTGATGGTCTGCCCCATGCGGTCGGTGATGCGGTCGAGATGGCGCAGCACCTCGGCAGGGTCGAGGTCGAGTTCGGCCAGCGTGCGGGTGGCGGTGCGGAGCTGGCCCATCGTGGCGGCGGCGGTGATGCCGCTGCCCATGACGTCGCCGATGACGAGCGCCGTCTTGTCGCCGGACAGCGGGATGACATCGAACCAGTCGCCGCCCACCTCACTGGCGGCCTGAGCGGGCTGGTAGCGGTAGGCGATCTGCAGGCCGGGCTGTTCCGGTGGCTGCTGCGGCAGCAGACTGCGCTGGAGCGTGAGGGCCGTGTTGCGCAACTGCCGGTACCAGCGGGCGTTGTCGATGCATACGGCCGCCCGCGCCGCCAGCTCCCCGGCCAGGACCTCGTCGTCGCCGGTGAACGGTTCCGGGTTGCGGGTGCGTTTGAGGTCCAGAGCGCCGAGGACTTCCCCCCTCGCGATCAGCGGTACGGCGAGATACGAGTGCACGCCCGCGGCGGCGAGCAGCTTTGCGGCTTCGGGACTACGGGCGATACACGTCAGGTCGTCGCTGCCCACATGGGACACGCGGACCGGCCGGCCGGTGTTCACGCACCGGGTGACCAGCCGGTCGGCCTCGTACCGGGCGACCTCACCGGGCGGATCCGCCGCGCTTACGGCATCGCTGGGCTGGGAGGCCGCCACGGCGAGAGCGCGGAACAGTGCGGGGCCTTCGTGGATCACGGCGGCCGAGTGGCCGTTGAGGATGCTGTCGAGTACGTCCACCGCGGCCACATCGGCCAGCTCGGGTACCGACACGTCGGCGAGCTCGCGGGCGGTCTGTTCGAGGTCGAGCGTGGTGCCGATGCGTATGGAGGCGTCGGCGACGATGGAAAGGCGTTGCCGGGCCAGAGCAGCCTCCGCGGTTGCCCGGTACCGCTCTGTGACGTCCACGACGGAGATGGCAAGGCCCAGCACCTTCCCGTTCGAGGACTCCAGCCGGTAGAAGGACACCGACCAGGCGTGCTCGCGATCCGGGTCGGCCGGGGTACGCCCGAGGGACTCCCGGTCGAGGATCGGGATTCCGGAGGCGAGAACCTTACGCATCGCGGCCTCGATGGCCTCGGTGTCCAAGAACGGCAGTGCCTCACGGACGCGACGTCCAACATGCTCGGCGGCGGGCAGACCGTTGATGCGCTCCAGGGCCGGGTTGACGGTGACGTACCGCAGATCGGTGTCCACCACCGCCAGTCCGATCGGCGACTGCGAAATGAGCCGGGTGGACAGCGCCAGGTCGCGCTCCACCTGCCGCAGCGTCCCCTGGTCGGTGGCCAGGCCCAGGGCGTAGAAGCCTTTCCGGTTGTCCTCCAGCCGCATGTTGCGGAACTCCACCAGGAGAGTGCCGCCGTTCTTGTGCCGGATGGGAAAGACACCCGCCCAGCTGCCCTCGCCCACCATGACCTGGGTGAAGAGCCGACGCACCAGCGCCCTGTGCTGCTCATGGACGAGCAATTGGCCTGCGTAGCTGCCGAGCGCCTCGGTGGCGGTGTACCCGTACAGATCCTCGGCCTGCGGGCTCCACAGGACGATCCGGCCGTCCGCGTCCAGCACCACGGCGGCAACGTTCAGTACGTCCAGAAGGCCGCTCGTCTCGGATCTGCTGCCCGTCGGCCGGGTCGGGTCGGCAGGGAAGGATTCGGTTGCGCTCATCCCAAGCCCTCCGTCCGCCCGCCGCCATCCTTTGGTGCCCGGTGCTGAGACTCCGGCCTCGGGCGACGTCCGCTCTTGATGCACCCATCGTCTCTCTGCTCTGCCCGGGGCCGCACCCCTTCCGCGCTTCTCCACCTCCCGCGTACCCGCGCTTTACGAAAACTCCCCTCAGTGATTCTGGCGGAGCTGCGCCCACCACACAGCCCCGGCCGGGAGGGCGGTCGCACCGACCATGAGCACGGTCACTTTCCGTGACCATCGCGAGCCGCGTGTGCTCCTTCCTCCGCTTTGCGATGCACCACGCCAGACCCGCTCACTGATCCGGCCCGATCGACCGGACAGGACCTGGCACCGGTCGCCAGCACCGGTCGCCGGGGGGCCGTCGGCATCCCGGCGTCGTGCCAGCGGGCCGGGACACTACCAGCTCAGACGGGTCGCCGATATCCCTGTGTCCCAGTACGTCACGGGTGCTTGAGGCCTGCCTGACTCCTCGTCAGCCTCGGTGCCGGGGGCGGTCGTTCGCGGCGAGAAACTGTTGCAGGTGTACCGGTAGGAGCTGCTGCGCCGCGAGCCATATCTGACGATCCATCACAGTCCCTGCAGGTTGAGCGCTTTGCGCTCTTTTTGCCAAGAGGGCAGGGTGGATCTCTTCGCATGTCAGGGGCTGTCAGGCAACGAGCCTGAGGCGTCATCCCAAAGTTACTGTCGGGCAGTCGGGTCAGTCGCGCCCGTGGGGGACCTACCACTCAACCAGCCGCCGCCAATGGTAGGTGAGCCTTGCCTCACTTGCAAGAGGTGATCCTCGGCGCCCGACTCATCGCACATTCCCGACCCCATCGACCCCCCTGTACCGGGGTAGCAGAGAACTGGGAGATCCCAAGGTGACCACGGTCCATGACACGCTCACCACGGAGGAGTCCGGAGCCGACGTCGTCGGCACGGCGACGGCGCTCCTCGATGCCTACCGGCCCGCGACGGACCGCTTTTTCGCCTCGCCGACGAGAACGCTTCTTGCCCGCGGTGTGAGGGCCCCCGTACCGCACGACGCGCGGCCGCTGACCGAGCGCGTGCAGGAGGCCCTGACGGTGGCCCGGGTCTCGGGGCAGCCGGACCCCGTGGTCGTCGGAGCGATCCCCTTCGACCCGTCCGTGCCCGCCGCGCTCGCCGTCCCCGAAACGCTGCACCGTGCGCCGGCCCTCGGCAAGGACCCGCTGATCGCGCTGCCCGCGCCACAACCGGCCGACACCGCCTGGGAGTTGCGCCCGGTGCCCATGCCGGAGCAGTACGCGGCTGCCGTTGCCGCCGCTGTTGTCCGTATGAAGGCGGGGGAGTTCCGCAAGGTCGTCCTTGCCCGCGCGCTCGATCTGACCGGCGACCGGGAGCCCGACGTGCCGGGGATGCTGCAGCGTCTCGCCCGTCGCGACACCCGCGGCTACACGTTCGCGATGCCCACGGGCACGGGCCGGACCCTTCTCGGCGCCAGCCCCGAACTCCTCGTCTCCCGGCGCGGAAGCAGCCTGCTGGCCAACCCGCTCGCCGGCTCCACACCTCGCAGCAGTGACCTCGCCGAGGATGTGCGGCGCGCTGCCGCACTGCTCGAATCGCCCAAGGACCTGCACGAGCACGTCGTTGTCGTGAACGCCATACGCGAGGCGCTGGCCCCGTACTGCAGCGACCTCGTCGTGCCCGAGAGGCCCACCCTCGTGAAGACCGCCGCCATGTGGCACCTGTCGACGACCATCACCGGATCGCTCGCGGGGCAGACGGTATCCGCGCTGGAACTCGCCTGCGCCCTGCACCCCACACCCGCCGTCTGCGGGGAGCCGACCGCACTGGCCCGGAAGGTCATCGCGGAGCTGGAGCCGTTCGACCGGGGTCTGTACTCCGGTGTCGTGGGGTGGGGCGACGAACAGGGGGACGGTGAGTGGGTGGTGACCATCCGCTGCGCCGAGGCGGCCCGGGGCGGTCTGCGGCTGTTCGCCGGGGCCGGTGTGGTCGCCTCCTCCGACCCGGTGGCGGAGACAGCCGAGACGAGCGCCAAATTCCGTACCTTCCTCGACGCCGTGGGGGCGGAGCTGTGAGTGGCGACGCACCGACCTGGCCCGCCGACTTCGCAGCCCGCTACCGCGCCGCCGGGTACTGGATGGGGGAGACCTTCGGGCAGATGCTGCGTGGCCGTGCCGGGCAGCATCCGGACCGCGTCGCCGTCGTGGACCCTGCCGGTGCCGGGCGGCGCTGGACCTACGGTGAGCTGGACCGCCGCGCCGACCGGCTCGCCGCGGGCTTCCGCGACGCCGGTATCGGCAGGGGCGACCGTGTGGTGGTGCAACTGCCGAATGTCGCGGAGTTCTTCGAGGTGGTCTTCGCGCTGTTCCGGATCGGTGCGCTGCCGGTGTTCGCGTTACCGGCCCACCGGGAGGTGGAGATCGGGTACTTCTGCGCGTTCTCCGAGGCGGTCGCGTATGTCATCGCCGACCGGCACGAGGGCTTCGACTACCGCCGCCTCGCCTCCAAGGTGAAGGAGCAGACACCCACGCTGCGCCATGTGTTCGTCGTGGGAGACCCGGGGGAGCACTCCGCGCTGAGCACCGTGCCGCGTGAACCCGTCGGGCTGGACGGCTTTGACGAGCCGAAGGCATCCGACCTGGCCTTCCTTCAGCTGTCCGGCGGAAGTACGGGCGTGCCGAAGCTGATCCCGCGTACACACGACGACTATCTGTACTCGCTGCGGGGATCGAACGAGATCTGCGCGATGGACGAGAACAGTGTGTATCTCGTCGTGCTGCCCGCTGCGCACAACTTCCCGCTCAGCTCGCCGGGTTCGCTCGGCACGCTGTGCGCGGGAGGACGGGTGGTGCTGTGCCCCTCCCCGGCGCCGGAGACGGCGTTCCCCCTGATCGAACACGAGGGTGTGACGATCACCGGCCTCGTGCCGCCGCTCGCCCTGGTGTGGACCGAGGCCGCGCCGAACACGCCGCACGACCTCTCCAGCATGAACGTCCTGCTGGTGGGCGGCGCCAAGCTCAGCGAGGCGGCCGCCCGGCGTGTACGGCCCGCGCTCGGCTGCACTCTCCAGCAGGTCTTCGGCATGGCCGAAGGTCTCGTCAACTACACCCGGCTGGACGACGACGAGGAAACCATCGTCACCACCCAAGGCCGGCCGATCTCGCCCGACGACGAGATCCGCATCGTCGACGACGAGGACAGGGAGGTCACCCCCGGCGAGCCCGGCCATCTGCTCACCCGTGGCCCGTACACCATCCGCGGCTACTGGCGCGCCCCCGAGCACAATGAGCGCTCGTTCACGCGGGACGGCTTCTACCGCACCGGCGACATCGCCCGCGCGACCCCGAGCGGACACCTCGTGGTGGAGGGGCGCGCCAAGGACCAGATCAACCGCGGCGGCGAGAAGATCGCGGCGGAGGAGGTCGAGAACGTCATCCTCGGCCACGCGGCCGTCCACGACGTGTCCGTCGTCTCCGTCCCCGACGACTATCTCGGCGAGCGCACCTGTGCCTACGTCATCCTGCGCGACGGGGCCGAGCTGCGACACGCCACCCTGCGACGGTTCGTACGCGAACGCGGTCTCGCGGCCTACAAGGTGCCCGACCGTGTCGAGTTCGTCGAGGTCTTCCCGCACACGGGTGTCGGCAAGGTCAGCAAGAAGGACCTGCGCACGACCGCCGTCGAGCCCGCCCATCCCTGAAAGGCACCCCCTTCTATGGCGCTGCCCGCCATCGCCCCGTACGCCATGCCCGGCGTCGCCGGCCTGCCCGAGAACCGCGTCGACTGGACCGTCGACCCTGCGCGGGCCGTCCTGCTCGTCCACGACCTGCAGAACCACTTCCTGTCGGCCTTCGAGGCAGACACCTCGCCGGTGACCGAACTCCTCGCCAACACGGCCCGGTTGACGAAGGACGCCCGAAGCCGCGCCGTCCCCGTCGTCTACTCCGCGCAGCCGGGCGGCCAGAGCCCCGAACAGCGCGGTCTCCAGCAGGACTTCTGGGGGCCCGGACTGCCCGCCGACCCGCATGCCGAAGCCATCGCGTCGGCCGTGGCGCCGGAGGAAGGCGACACGGTCCTCACCAAGTGGAAGTACAGCGCCTTCGTACGGTCCGAGCTCGCTGCGCTGCTGGAGCGCCAGGGCCGCGACCAGCTCGTCATCACCGGCGTCTACGCGCACATCGGCGTGCTCATGACCGCCTGCGACGCCTGGATGCGCGACATCAAGGCCTTCGTCGTCGCCGACGCCGTCGCCGACTTCGGCGAAGAGGAACACCGATCGGCGCTGCGCTGGGCCGCCGGCCGCTGCGCCGTCGTGACCACTACCGACGCGATCTTCAAGGGGGACTGAATCGTGGCGCTGACCATGCAGCAGATACGTGAGGACGTCGCCGATGTACTGGGGGAGGACCCCGCGGACATCCCTGACGACGAGAACCTTGTCGACTACGGGCTCGACTCGGTCCGCCTCATGAGCCTGGTCGAACGGTGGCGGCGTGAGCACGGCGCCGACATCTCGTTCGTCGATCTCGCCGAACGACCCGCCATCGAGGCGTGGTCGCCTCTGCTGGGGGTTCAGGCATGACGCCCGACGGCGGCGCGGACACGACGGGACTTCCGCTGACAGCCGCCCAGTTGGGCATGTGGTATGTGCAGGCTCTCGACCCGGAGAGCCCCGCGCTGAACACGGCCGAGTACCTGGAGATCGAGGGACCCTTGAGGCCCGGTCTTCTGGCCGAGGCGCTGCACCGTACCGCTCGCGAGGCCGACGCGCTGTGTGTACGGATCGCGGAAACCCCTGACGGGCCACGGCAGTTCGCTCTCGACCCGGGCACGCCCGGCCTCGGCTTTCCGCTGCACACGGCCGATCTTCGGTCGGAGCCGGATCCGCAGGCGGCTGCCCGGGCCTGGATGGACGACGATCTGACGCGGCCGTTCGACCTCGCGACCGGCCCGCTGTTCCGGCATGCGCTGTTCCGGGTCGGCGACGAGCACTGGCTGTGGTACCAGCGCGTACACCACATCGTCATGGACGGCTTCGGCTACTCGCTGCTCGCCCGCCGCACCGCGGAGGTCTACTCCGCCCTCGCCGCGCAGGCGCAGCCGGGCGCAAGCCCCTTCGGCCGCCTGGAGGAACTGATCGCCGACGATGCCGCCTACCGCGACGGCGACCAGTTCGACAAGGACCGGGCTCACTGGGCCGAAGCGCTCGCCGACCGCCCGCAGGCGCCCGCGCTCGCCGGGCGTACCGTGCTGCCCTCCCGTACCTTCCTGCGGTGCAGCACCCACGTCCCGGCCGAGACCACGTCCCGGCTTCGGGCCCTCGCCGACGAACTGCGCGCCACCTGGCCGGAGTTGCTGGTCGCCACCCAGGCCCTCTATGTCTCGCGGGCCACCGGGGGTTCGGACGTGGTGCTGGGGATGCCGATGATGGGCCGTATGGGCTCGGTCGCCCTGCGGATTCCCGGCATGGTGATGAACGTCCTGCCGCTGCGGCTGACCGTCGAGGCGGACACCACACTCGCCGGACTGACGCGGCAGGTCGTCCTCGCGGTACGCGCCGCGCGCCGCCACCAGCGCTACCGGATCGAAGACATCAGGCGCGACCTCGGGCTGCTCGGCGAGGGCCGGGCACTGGTCGGACCGCTGGTCAACATCATGCCCTTCGACTACGCACTCACCTTCGGCGGCATCACGGCCGTCCCGCACAACCTCTCCGCGGGCCCGGTCGACGATCTCACCGTCAACGTCTACGACCGCACCGACGGCCGCGGGCTGCACGTCGACCATGACGCCAACCCCGCCGTGTACACCGGCGACGAGCTCACCGCCCACCAGAAGCGGTTCCTGCACCTGCTCACCCGGATCGCCTCCTGCGATCCCGCGGCCCCACTGGGGGAACTCGGCATCGCGACCGAGGAGGAACAGCAGCGCGTGCTGGCCGAGTTCAACGACACCGACCGGCCGCTCCCCGCCACCACCCTCATCGGCCCCATCGAGGCACAGGTACGCCGCACCCCTGCCGCCCCGGCCCTCGTCTTCGGCGACCGGACTCTGACGTATGCCGAACTGAACGCGCAGGCCAGCCGTCTCGCCCGCCATCTGGCCGGACGCGGGGTGCGGCCGGGTGCGCTGGTGGCGGTCGCCGTGCCGCGTTCGGTGGAGCTGATCGTCGCCCTGCTGGCTGTCCTCAAGGCGGGCGGCGCCTATCTGCCGCTCGATCCGGGCTATCCGCCCGGCCGCCTCGCCGACATGCTCGACGACGCCGCCCCGGTTTGTGTCGTCACCGAATCGGCCACCCGCAGGCAGCTGCCCGACACGGAGCTCCCGCACATCCTGGTCGACCGGGCGGATCTGTCGGCGCTTTCCCCGCTCGACCCGCCGCGCGCGCTCACGCCGCAGCATCCCGCGTACGTCATCTACACCTCAGGATCCACGGGCAGGCCCAAGGGTGTCGTCGTGCCCCATGCGGCCATCGACAACCGGCTGCGCTGGATGCAGCACACCTACCCGCTCGCCCCCGGCGACCGGGTGCTGCAGAAGACACCCTCCAGCTTCGACGTGTCCGTATGGGAGTTCTTCTGGGCCCTGCGCGAGGGCGCCACCCTCGTCGTCGCCGAACCCGAAGGACACAAGGACCCGCTCTACCTGGCCCGGACCGTCCAGGAGCAGTCCGTCACCGTCTGCCACTTCGTGCCGTCCATGCTCCAGGTGTTCCTCGCGGAGCCGGAAGCGGCCGGATGCTCCTCGCTGCGGCACGTCTTCTGCAGCGGCGAGGCCCTGCCCCGCGACACCGTGGAGGACTTCCACCGCACGCTGCCCGCAGTGCAGTTGCACAACCTGTACGGACCCACGGAAGCGGCCGTCGACGTCACGCACCACACCTGCACACCTGGGCAGACGGGGCCGGTACCCATCGGCCGTCCCGTGTGGAACACCCGCCTGTACGTCCTGGACGCAGCCCTCAAACCCTGCCCGCCCGGTGTCACGGGAGAGCTCTACCTCGCGGGCGTGCAGCTCGCCGACGGCTATCTCCGCCGCCCCGAACTGACGGCTACCCGGTTCGTCGCCGACCCGTACGGCCCCGACGGCTCCCGCATGTACCGCACGGGAGACCTCGCCCGCTGGACCGCCGACGGCGAGGTCACCTACCTCGGGCGCACCGATCAGCAGGTCAAACTCCGCGGCCAGCGACTCGAACCCGGCGAGATCGAGGAGCACCTTGCAGCGATGGACACGGTGACCGGCGCCTGCGTGATCGTGCGCGAGGACCGGCCGGGTGATCAGCGGCTCGTCGCCTACATCACGGGCAGCGGCGCCGTACCGGACCAGGAGACGCTGCGGGCGCGCCTTGGCACGGTCCTGCCCGAGTACATGGTGCCTTCGGCGATCGTCCGCCTCGACGACTTCCCCCTGAGCCCCAACGGCAAGCTCGACCGCAAGGCCCTGCCCGTCCCCGCCACCGACACGAAGAGCGACGGACGCGCCCCACGCAACCCCACCGAGGAGACACTGACGCGTCTCTTCGCCGAAGTGCTCGGCCTGGAACGGGTCGGCACGGACGCTGCCTTCTTCGACCTCGGCGGGACATCCCTGCTGGCCGCCCGTCTCATGTCCCGTATCCGCGAGACTCTCGGGTTCAGCGCGCCGATCGGGACACTGTTCCGGGCGCCCACACCGGCCGCACTCGCCGAGCGGCTCACTGACAACAGCGGTCCCGACACCGCGCTGGAGGTACTGCTGCCGCTGCGCGCGAGTGGCGACCACCCCCCGCTCTTCGTGTTCCATCCGGCCGGCGGAATCAGCTGGTGCTACTCGGGGCTGCTCCCCGGGCTGGGCTCCGGCCGGCCCGTCCACGGACTCCAGGCGCGCGGTCTGATGCACGACGACGAGACGCTGCCCGCCACGATGGACGACATGGCCGCCGACTATGTGGCCCAGATCCGCACCGTCCAGCCCCACGGCCCCTACCGCCTCCTCGGCTGGTCCGTCGGAGGCGTCATCGCCCACACCGTCGCCGTCCACCTTCAGCAGAGCGGCGAACAGGTCGACCTGCTGGCCCTGATGGACGCCTACCCGTCGGACCAGTGGCGTGACCTCGCCGGACCCACCGAAGCCGACGCGCTCAACGCCCTTCTCCGCATGGCCGGTTTCGAGGGCGGTGACGGCCTCACCCGGGACAGCGTCCTTGCCACCCTGCTCCACGAGGGAAGCGCGCTGGCGGCCCTTCCCGAACGGGTGCTGACCGCCGTACTCGGCATCGTCACCAACAACGCCCGCCTGATGCGCACCCACCGGCACCAGACCTTCGAGGGGGACCTGCTGTTCTTCACGGCGGCGGCGCCCCGGGCCGAGGACTGGCTCACCCCGCACGCCTGGCGGCCGTACATGACCGGGCGGCTCGACGAGCACCGGCTGGACTGTCTGCATCCCGAAATGACACAGCCTCGGCAACTCGACGAGATTGCCACCGTCCTCATGGCCCGGCTCAAGGAACTCGACACATGACCCAGCCCTGCCTGAAGGCACGCTTGCCGTACTCCTGATTTCAGGCCGGGGCATTTGCCGGCACACCACAAAACCCCGGATGTCAGCGAGATGTCAGACGAGGTGGAAAGACCGACAACCGACAAGCCCTGCCCGCATAGTGGGGCAGGGGCTCAGCCGAGGCGAATATCCATGGGTGCCACAAACCTGCACTCACTTCTTCTTCATTGTTCTGGAGGAACACGCATGTCCCGTAGCCGCCGCTCAATTCACCGCCGAGTCCTGCTTGCCGCCGCCATATCCGCAACCTGCGCGCTCGGCCCGGCCGGTGCGGCCATGGCCGCGGCCCCGGCGCAGGTCCAGACCCACCAGACGTCCTACACCGTGGACTCGGCCCAACTGGGCCAGGGGCTTTACCAGTCCGCCTACTCCGCACGGAACAACGTCCTGTGGGTCACCAGCTCGGTCGGATACCCCCCGGTCACCCAGACCCAGCTGCTCAAGGTGGACCCCGAGACCCTGAAGGTGAAGGCCGCCTACACCCCGCCGCTCAAGGACGAGGCCACCGGGGCGCGGGAAGCGATTTACGGGGTGGCGGTGGATGACGTGCACAACACCGTGTGGACCACCAACACGCTGGACAACTCCGTTGCCGTCTATAGCCAGCGCACCGGCGAGCACCTCGCCTCGCTGCCCGGCGTGAAGCACCCGCGCGATGTCGTCGTCGACCAGAAGCGCAACCTGGTGTGGACCGCCGGGCTCGAGGACGGCAGTGTCGTCGCCTTCGACAGCCGTACGTACCAGGAGAAGAAGCGGGTCACCGTCGCGGGCGCGACTCCCGCGGGCGTGGCTGTCGACGGGCGCACGGGCATCGTCTACGCGGCCGACCTGACGAATGGTCAGCTCATCGAGATCTCTCCGGCGTCCGACAAGCCCAGGCTGATCCCCGCGGGCAAGGGCACCATCGACGTGGCGCTGTCCGCCGACGGGCGGACCGCCTACGCCGTCAACCAGGGGAGCGGTTCCGTCGCCGTCATTGATCTGCAGGCGGGAGTGGTGCAGAAGGAGATCGCGACGGGAGCGGGCGCCCTCGCCGCGGCGACCGACCCTTGCACCGGCAATGTCTTCGTCGCCAACAGGGAATCCGGGACGACCACGGTGGTCGACCCCCGCAAGGGAATCGTTCTCGCGGACCTTGCGACCGGCGCGAACACCGACCATGTCGTCGTCGCCCACGGCACCGCCTATGTCGTCGACAAGGCGGCGGTCGGCGCGCAGGCCATGGACTCCGTCCACCGCATTCGCACCACCGGCTGACCGGCGCACAACGCAGCCTCGGGCGAGATCCGCCGCGTCGCACCGCACGGTGGTCGGCGCGGCGGAGCCGTGTGGTGAGCACTCGTGCCGCAGGCCGCCCGCTCCGATAACGCCCACGAT
The DNA here is from genome assembly GCF_040606445.1 of Streptomyces sp. NPDC005408. Taxonomy (NCBI): domain Bacteria; kingdom Bacillati; phylum Actinomycetota; class Actinomycetes; order Kitasatosporales; family Streptomycetaceae; genus Streptomyces; species Streptomyces sp. NPDC005408. Next base: position 61,377 of record NZ_JBEXEX010000019.1, read on the forward strand.
GTCCGAAAAGGGCTGCATGGGCATTTCCTCTTTTTATGGCATCCGATGCCCGCATTAGAGAAAGTCGGGTGAATTCTCTTTATCTGGCGGACCGCCGCAAAGCGGACAGTTGCCCACTGCCACCAGTGAAATGGGTCACGTCTGTCAGGGCCTACGGGGGCGCCGCCGGGCCCAGTCCCGTTCTGCAGAAAGAGAGTTGAGTTTCCCGCTGGGGGCGGATGGCGGATTTTCTCCGGACGGATCCGCCTCGCGGATTGCAATTCGGAATTCAGGGCTTGTTTCACCCAGTCCATTTCGCTTACGGTCACCGCAACCCGGATGGACCGCCGAATCCTGCCGCCGTCCGGTAAACCGCACCCACTCACGTACGGCAGGAGCGGGGGACCCAGGTAAGCCGCCGATCCGGAAATCCGGAACGGCTAGGGGTGAAGTCGCGACCACACAGCGGCCGGGCATCTCCAGCCCGAACCCGACAGCTCACCTCGCAGGCGACGGAGAGGAATTCGTCATGCCCGCAAAGGGTAAGCACCGCCGTCCCAAGTCCAACTCGCTGACGCGTGGCCTTGTCGCCGCAGGCACGGGCGGGGCCGCACTCGTCCTCCCGGTGATCGGCGCAACCACCGCCGGTGCCGCGCAGACGGCGACGCAGCCCGCTCTCGCGGCAAAGGCTGTGACGGCGATCACGCCGGCCGCCGCGAAGAAGGCCCCCACGACCTATTCCGTCGTCGCAGGGGACTCCCTCGCCAAGATCGCGGACCAGCTCAACGTGAGCGGCGGCTGGAAGAAGCTGTACCAGGACAACCGCAAGGTCATCGGTGACAACCCGCGGATGATCCACCCCGGCCTCAAGCTGACCGTCGGCAAGAAGGCCGCCAAGGCGGCTTCCGCCTCCGATCGGGCCGACCGCTCGAAGCGCACGAGCACGCTGACCGCAGCGAAGAAGCCCGCCGCCTCGAAGCCCAAGGCGTACTCCAACGACCTCGACGGCTGGATCAAGGAGTCGCTGGACGTCATGGCCAAGCACGGCATCCCGGGCTCGTACGACGGCATCCACCGGAACGTCATGCGCGAGTCCTCGGGCAACCCGCTGGCCATCAACAACTGGGACTCCAACGCCCTGGCCGGAACCCCGTCCAAGGGGCTCCTCCAGGTCATCGACCCCACGTTCCAGGCTTATCACGTGCCCGGCACGTCGATGGACAGCTATGACCCGGTCGCCAACATCACCGCCGCGTGCAACTACGCAGCCGACAGGTACGGCTCGATCGACAATGTGAACGGCGCCTACTGACGGCTCGAGCTCATACGTCGCGGCGGTGCACGACGACCGCAGTGAGGACCGCCGCGACGGTCGGCCAGGCAGCGAACACGGTGGCGCAGGCTGCTCATTCCCCGCCCGTCGTCTTCGCTCCGGAGAGAAGTTCATCGGCAACCACCGTCAGCACATCGGGTAAAGCCCAGGCGAGGGCATCGACGGCTTGCTCGCGGTGTCCGTGAGCCCCGCCGAAGCAGCCGCGGCCAGCGCGGCCACCACCAACTCCACCCCAGTCATACCCGCCCCGTCGTTGAGCCGATTCGATTCGGCATCGTCCAGTCGCAGCAATCGTGACGGCACCCAGTCTGGCACCGCGCACCCCTTCGCATGACAGATGAGGCTTGATCGGCGTTCGTGATCGATCCCTCCGCACCGGGATACTGGTCAGTCCTGATCGACTCGCTGACCACGAGGAGCGGACACATGCCGGACACGGCACAGAAGAACGGCAGTTGGCGACGGGGCACGAGCGGGCGCCATGCCGTTGTCGTCGGGGGCAGCCTGGCGGGACTGCTCGCGGCACACGTACTGGCCGAGCACGCCGACAAGGTGACGATCGTCGAGCGCGACCAGTTTCCCGAGGGCCCCGAGACGCGTCCGGGCGTGCCGCAGGGGCGGCATGCCCATGTGCTGCTCGAGGGCGGACAGATCGCGCTGGACGCCCTGCTGCCGGGCTTTGTCTCCGAGTTGAGAGCCTCGGGTTCGCCACGGATCGGTCAGCCGGCGGACATGGTCCAGTGGCAGAGCGGCCGATGGTTCAGGCGCACGGAGGCGACCTCGTACATCTACACCGGCTCCCGTGGACAGATCGAGCACTTGGTGCGCGAGCGGTCCTGGCCAACCCGGCGATCACGACCGTTACGTCGACGGAGGCCGTCGGTCTGCTCGGTGACGCCTCCCGGGTACGGGGCGTGCTGCTGCGACGGCGCGGCGAGGGTGCCCGGGCGGTCGAGCAGCAGCCGCAAGAGATCGAAGCGGACCTGGTGGTGGACGCTTCGGGACGCGGATCGCGGGCCTCGCAGTGGCTGTCGGCGATCGGCGCCGAGCCCCCGGAGGAGGAGGGCATCGACACGGGCCTCGCGTACGCCTCCCGTATCTACCGCAACAAGAGCGACAACCTCGGCTCGGACTCGCTCGGTTACTACGTCTTCCCCAATCCCTCGCAGGTGTACGGGGGAGGGGTGCTGCCGCTGGAGGACGGCCGCTATCTGGTGATTCTGTCGGGCCTGCGGGGCGACGAACCGCCCACGGACGAGGACGGGTTCACGGCCTTCGCGGCCCGCTTCCCGCATCCCTTCATCCACGACTGGCTGCGCGAGGCCGATCCGGACACGCCGCCCTTCGGCTTCCGCCAGACATCGAACCTCCGCCGCCGCTACGACCGCCCGGGCCGCCGCCCCGCCGGTTTCCTCGCCACGGGCGACGCCCTGTGCACGTTCAACCCGATCTACGGCCAGGGCATGGCGGTCGCGGCAATGAGCGCGGTGGCGCTGCGGGACGCGCTGACCGATCCGCGACGTACGCCGACGACGCGATCGGTCCAGCAGGCGCTGTTCGAGGCGTCCCGCCAGGCCTGGGACATCTCGGCCGGCGCCGACAAGAAGATGCCGGGCGCGGTGGGCAACGCGGTCACCACCGGGCCCGCGGACCGCGCCGCGGGCTGGTACCTGAGGCGCGTCCAGCAGAGGTACCCGGGTGACCCCGTCGTGGGCCCGGCCTTCCGCTCCGTACTGACCCTGACCTCGCCGCTCACCGCCCTGTTCGCACCGAAGGTGGCCCGGGCGGTGGTCTTCGGACCCGTGCCCGCGACGCCGTCGGAGCCCCCGATGACGCGGGAGTCGACGCGCGCCTGAGGAACGGTCAGGCGGCGGGCTGCCGGACCAGGCATCACGCTCCGGCAGCCGCACGCCGGATCGCGTCGAGTGTGCGCGCCACGTCGTCGTCGGTCGTGGACCAGTTGCTCACCGAGATCCGCATGACGCGACGGCCGTGCCAGGTGGAGCCGCTGATCCATGCCGTGCCGTCGTCGAGCAGCCGGGTGAGCACCTGTTCCGTGCGTTCGTCGTTGCCGAACTCGGCGCAGACCTGGGTGAATACAACGTCGTTGAGGACCGTCGCCCCGTCGATCCCGGCGATACCGGTGGCGAACGAGGAGGCGTGTCGGCACAGCCGATCGACCAGGTCGGCCACGCCCGACCGGCCCAGCGACCTGAGCGCGGCCCACACGGTGAAGGCTCGGCCGCGCCGGGAGAGTTCGGGGACCTTGTCGATGGGGTCGCCGTGTTCGTCCTGGATGAGGTAGTCGCCGTGCAGGCCCATCGCTGCCCGGACCGCGGACGCGTCGCGCACGATGGCGAGGCCGCAGTCGTAGGGAACGTTCAGGGTTTTGTGGGCATCCGTCGCCCAGGAGTCGGCACGTGCGCAGCCCGCCGTCAGATGTGCGTATGTCGGTGAGGTGGCCGCCCACAGACCGAAGGCGCCGTCGATGTGCACCCATGCGTCTGCCTCACGCGCGGCGGTGATCGTCTCGGCGAAGGGGTCGAAGGCACCGGAGTGGATGTCTCCCGCCTGGAGGATCACCATCGTCGCCCGCTGCCCGCCGACCGCCAGGGCGTGCCGCAGAGCCTCGGGCTCGATGCGTCCCTGCTCGTCGGACTTCACCAGTTCGGGTTCGCCGAGACCCAGGTAGCGCAGCGCCAGGTCGATGGCCATGTGGCGGTCCTCGCCGACGACGACGTGTACGGGTGGCCCGCCTGCCAGCCCGTCTCGGGCGACGTTCCATCCTGCGCGCCGCAGCACCGCGTCGCGCCCGGCGGCGAGGCAGGTGAAGTTCGCCATCGTGGCACCGGTGGTGAAGCCGACGGCGCTGCCGGCCGGCAGGCCCAGCACATCGAGCAGCCACGTGCCGGCGATATCTTCCGCCGCCGTGTGAGCGGGCGAGACGGAGCGCATGACGGAGTTCTGGTCCCAGGCACTGACCAGCCAGTCGGCGGCCAGCGCGGCCGGTTCGCTGCCACCGACCACGAATCCGTAGAAGCGGCCACTGGGAAACGCGGTGAGCCCGGGCTCGCATGCGGTGGCCATCAGCTCGACGACGTCGGCGGGGGTGCTCGGACCGTCCGGCAGCTCGGCTCCGAGCGCTTGCACGATCTCGTCGACCGAGGCGCGGGCCGGAACCCGGCGATCGGACAAGCTGGCCAGCCAGCGGACGGCATGGTCGTACGCCCGTTGCAGCGCTGCCTCGCGCGCGTCCATGCCTCGGACTATGAGACAGGTGCCGCCGCCACGCAAGCCAGGAGCGCACGGTCCGTCCCGATGGGGAAGCTACGGCTGTCGGACGGCTGCGCGCTGCCGGGCGGTTCGTACGGCGGCGGAGAGGTGGGCGATGTCGTACGCGCCGTGGTGGCGTACGCCGTTGATGAAGAAGGTCGGTGTCCCGGACACACCGCTGAGGTCGGCGGATTCCACGTCCTCGGCCACCCGCCCTGCGCCCGCTCGCTTGCGCAGGTCGCGCCGGAAACGCTGGGCGTCCAGGCCGATCTCCGACGCGTGGCGGACGAGGTCGGACGGCCGCAGGGCGTCCTGGTGTTCGAAGAGGAGGTCGTGCATCCGCCAGAAGGCGTCCTGGGCGGCCGCCGCCTCGGCAGCTTCCGCCGCCAGCTGGGCCCGGGGGTGGACGTCCGGAAGGGGCAGGTGCCGCCAGACGTAGCGGACGTCCCCGAAGTCGGCGAGGAGGGCGCGGACGACGGGTTCCGCCTGACCGCAGTAGGGGCATTCGAAGTCGCCGTACTCGACCACGGTCACCGGAGCGTCCGGGCGCCCGCGGATGTGGTCGCGTTCGGGGTCGACCGGCGCGGCCAGGTCGACGATGCCGTCCGCCGCGCCCAGCAGCGCACGAATCTGCGTGCGCCGCGGCAGCAGCCGGATCACGGCCGTGACCGCCCAGGTGAGAGCGAAGGCAGTAACGACCGCGCCGAGGATGCCGAGCTTCGCCTCTTCCAGCTGATTGCCGGTGAAGGCAAGGGTCGCGATCAGCAGGGACACGGTGAATCCGACGCCCGCGATGGTGCCGCCGGCCGCCGTCGCGCCCCAGCCGACCGGCGGGCGCACCCGTCCGTGGCTGACGCGGCTCGCCAGCCACGATGTACCGAGGACCGCGACCGGCTTGCCCAGGACGAAGCCGAGCAGGATGCCGAGCGTGACCGGCGAGTTCACGGCGCGCGACAGCTGCTCGGTGCCGATGGGGATGCCGGTATTGGCGAGCGCGAACAGCGGCACGATCACGTAGCTGGTCCACGGGTGGAACATCCGCTGCAGCCGCGCGTTCGGCGAGATGGCCGACGCCAGTCCCTGGCGTACCGACCGCTCCAGCTCCGGTGTCGGCTGCTCACGGAACAGCCGGAACAGGCCGCTCGCGCGTTCCAGGTCGCTGCGGGCTGCCGGATACGCGTAGGTGAGCAGCCCGACGGCCAGACCGGTGACGACAGGGTCGATGCCGGACTTCAGCAGTGCCGTCCATGTCGCGATGGCGAGCAACGCGTACACCGCACCTGGGCGGACCCCGACGGCCCGCAGCAGCAGAATGGCGCCGAAGATGCCCAGTGCCACCAGGAGGGCGGGCACGGCGATGCGGTCGCTGTAGGCGACCGCGATGACGCCGAGCGCGACGAAGTCGTCGACGACGGTGACGGTGAGGATGAACGCGCGCAGACCCGTCGGCAGGCGCGAGCCGAGGAGGGCGAGCATGCCCAGGGCGAACGCGGTGTCCGTGGACATCGCGGCGCCCCAGCCGTGTACCGAGGAGTGGCCGCTGTTGATGCCGAGAAAGACGGCCACCGGTACGAGCATGCCGGCGACGCCGACGAGCAGCGGCAGCTTCACGCGTCGCCGTTCGCGCAGTTCCCCCATGTCGAACTCGCGGCGCGCCTCGAGCCCGACGACGAAGAAGAACAGCGTCATCAGACCGTTGTTGACCCACCCGCGCAGGTCGAGCGAGACGCCGTGGGACCCCAGCTGGAGCGAGAGGTGCGTGCCCCAGAAGGTTTCGTACGAGCCCGGCCCGATGTTTGCCCAGGCGAGCGCCGCCACCACCGCGGCCAGCAGGAAAACGGCACTGCCCGTCTCGGTCCGCAGGAAGTCGCGCCACGGCGTCCGCAGGTTGTCGTCGCAGACGGTCTGCCCGGCCATGCCGGGAGCCGCTGGAGGTTCGGTCACGTCGTGATTCTCTCCCGCATCCAGCGGCAGAGCCTTGGTGAAGGCCGGTCCGTCGGTACGGCGTCGTGCTCCTATCCTGGTCTGGAGGGTCCGACTCGCGGCACGCGAGGAGGGAGCCGCGGTGGCTGAGCAGATCACCGGCAGTGAGCAGGCGATCGGGCAGGCGATTGAGCAGGCGAGGGACGCTGTCGCCCGCGAGGCATGGGCCGATGCCTACGCAGCCCTGCACGACATCGACCCCGACCGCATGACCCCTGACGCCTTCACCGCACTCGCCGACGCCGCCTGGTGGACCAGCCGTGTCGACGAATCGATCGCCGCGCGGACAAAGGCCTACTCCGGCTTTGTGGCGGCGGGCGCCGCCCGGCAGGCCGGATTCAGCGCCTGGATGCTCTTCTACGAGCATCAGCTGGCGGGACGTACCGCGACGGCCGCCGGCTGGCTGGGCCGGGCGCGGCAGCACCTCGGCAGCGAGCCCGAGTGCGTCGAGCAGTGCTATCTCGCCTGGGTCGAGACAGAGGAGGCACAGCAGCGTGGCGCGTTCGACGAGGCCATGGGCTCTGCCCGCCGCATGGCCGGCATCGCGCGGCGCTGCGGCAGCCAGGATCTCCTCGCCATGAGCGCCCAGGCGCAGGCGAGTGTGCTGCTGGCCCAGGGGCGGATCGCCGGTGGGCTCGCACTGCTCGACGACGCCATGTGCTCGGCCATGGCGGGGGAGCTCAGCTCGTTCTTCACGGGGTGGATCTACTGCCTGGGCCTTCAGCACTGCATGGCCTCCGCCGACCTGGAACGCGCTGTCGAGTGGACCGATGCCGCGATGGCGTGGTGCGCGTCGATGCCGGAGGAGAACAACTTCCGGGGTCTGTGCCGGGTACACCGGGCTGAGGTGCTCGAACTGTGCGGTGACTGGCCTCGGGCCGAGACCGAGGCCGTTCTGACCTGCAGGGAGCTGTTGCCTTACGAGCGGAGGATCGCCGCTGAGGCGTTCTACCTGACCGCAGGCATCCAGCGGCGTCGCGGCGATCTGGTCGCCGCAGAGGCGTCGTACGACCGCGCGCACGAACTCGGCCGCGACCCGCAGCCAGGTCTTGCGCTGCTGCGCCTGGCCCAGGGCAAGGCCGACTCATCCGCTGCCGCCCTGCGGCTCGCGCTGGCGGCCGGGGACGGCGGGGACAGCGGTGGCCCCGGCCGCCTCGGGCGCTGTCGGCTGCTCGCGGCAGAGGCCGAGGTCTCGCTCGCCCTCGGACAGCTCGACCAGGCCCGTACGGCGGCGGACGAACTGGAGTCGACCGCTCGCGCGTGGCAGCAGCGGCGCGAGTCCGAGACCACCGTGCTGCACGCGATCGCCGCGGGGGCGGGCGGCGCCGTGGCATTCGCCGAGCGTGACCTCGAGCGTTCGCTGCCCCTGCTGCACCGGGCGCTGTCGCTGTGGCTGGAACTGGGAGTTCCGTACGAGGCTGCGCAGGTGCGTATGACCCTCGCCGCCGCCGATCGCGCGGCGGGGGACGATGAAGGCGCGCGGCTCGAACTCCAGGCCGCGCACGCCGTCTTCGAGCGGCTGGGCGCAGTGCCTGATGCGCGGCGGGCGGCTGCCCCGCTCAGCACTCTGCGCCGGCGGCTCCCCGGCGAGCTCACCGAGCGGGAGGTCCAGGTGCTGCGCCTCGTCGCCGCGGGCCGGACCAACCGGTCCATCGCCTCCGAACTGGTGATCAGCGAGCACACGGTCGCCCGTCACCTCAACAACATCTTCGCGAAGCTCGACGTGTCGTCGAGGGCCGCGGCCACGGCGTACGCGTACACGCACGGGCTGGCGTGATCCCGTACGCGACACGGCGCATGGGCTGTTCCGCCCATGCCCGCTTCGGCGAGATGGGCGGTTCCGGCGATGAGGGGTGTTCGGCCCCGTGCCTACAACAGTGCTGTCCCCAACCCCGAAGATCCCCGAAGGTCCTGGAAGTCTCCGGAGATCCCTGAAGACGCGGAAAGCCGGTGGCGGCCATGACCACCTACACATCAGCCCTCGACGGCAAGCTGCTGGAGCGGCTGCAGGGGTCCGTACGCGGCGAGATCATCCAGCCCGGCGACACCGACTACGACGAGGCCCGCAAGGTCTACAACGCGATGCACGACAAGAGGCCGGCAATCATCGTCCGGGCCGTCGACGCGGGCGACATCATCGCCACCGTGGACTTCGCCCGGGAGCAGAATCTGCTGCTGGCGGTACGCGGCGGCAGCCACAGCGTCCCCGGCTACGGCACCTGCGACGGCGGCGTCGTGCTCGACCTCGGTCGCATGCGCGGGATCCGGGTCGACCCGGAGACGCGTACGGCTCGGGCCGAGGGCGGCTGCACCTGGGCCGACGTCAATCACGCCACGCACGCCTTCGGTCTGGCCACCACGGGCGGAATCGTGTCCAGTACCGGTATCGGCGGGCTGACCACGGGCGGGGGCATGGGCCATCTGGCCAGGCGCTGCGGGCTGGCCTGCGACAACGTGGTCTCGGCCGACCTGGTCACGGCCGACGGGTCCTTCCTGAACTGCACCGAGGAGCACAACGCCGACCTGCTCTGGGCGGTGCGCGGTGGAGGCGGGAACTTCGGGGTCGTCGCCTCCTTCGAGTACCGGCTGCACCCCGTGGCCGACATTCTCGGCGGGCCGACGTTCTACCCGCTCGACGGCGACGTGATACGGCGATACCGGGAACTGATCGCCGATTCCGACGAGAAGCTGGGCGCTCTGCTTGTCGTCGCGCTCGGCCCGCCGGTGCCGTTCCTTCCCGAGCGCTGGCACGGGCGGCCGATCTGCGGAGTGGTCACCTGCTGGAGCGGTCCCGAGGGTGAGGACGACCAGGTCCGAGCCCGTCTCGCCGACCTCGGTCCGGTCGTGGGGCAGTATGTCGAACGCATCCCGTATCCGGTGATCAACACACTCTTCGACGAACTGCTCCCCGCGGGCCTCTTCCACTACTGGAAGGGAACCTTCAGCCAGGGCCTGCCGGACGGAGCCGTCGACGCGTACGTCGAGTACGGCGCCACGACGCCCACCATCCAGAGCGCGACGGTGGTGTTCCCCATCGACGGCGCCTGCCACAGGGTGAAGCCCGAGGAGACCGCATTCACCTACCGGGACGCCGACTTCGCGACCGCGCTCAGCCCGACGCTCATGACCCGCGCCGACTGCGAGGCCAACGTCGGCTGGGCGCGCGCCTTTGCCGCGGCGCTCGAGCCCCACTCCATGGAGGGCGGCTACGTGAACTTCATGGACCACGACGACCAGGACCGTGTCCGGGCCAACTACCGTCAGAACTATGACCGTTTGACGGCGATCAAGCGGCGCTACGACCCCGGCAACCTGTTCCGCCTGAACCACAACATCGCTCCCTGACAGGCAGCCCGCGCCCGACCCAGGTGTCAGGGACGGCGGTTGTGGGTGCCGGGGGTGTAGGGCCTGTCGTTCGGATCTTGCCGGGCTCGCGTGCCCTGGCACGCACTCCCCCGTAGCCCTTCGGGCACGGGAGGTGCCCCCACGCCGCGTTGTCGTCAGTCGCCGACGCTCCGCGTCGGCTCCTTCCTCCGCCTTGCGATCGCACGCACCAGACCCCGCTCACTGTAGCCGCAGTGGTGGGCGACGGTGGCTACCAGCACGTCGTCCGCCAGCATGCGCATGGCGTGGTAGAGGCGTAGCTGGGTGCGCCACTGAGGGAACGTCATGCCGGTCGGCCACCGCTCAGCCGGAAGGTCATCTCGCGGATCGGTACCCCCGTTGACACTCTCCGTGTTCGGACGCTAACTTCTCGCGTCGTCGCCACACCAGGAGCACGAGGCTCCCCGGGACTAGCGACGCCGAAGGACGCTCTCCAGTTGACGACAGCGACCGAAACCATTGAGATTCAGTCCTGCACATCCGTCGCGACAGCGAACGAAGTCTTCGAGGTCAGGCCGTACACCCCCCATTGCCAGGTGATCTGTGCCGAGGGTGATCATGCCGTGATCGGCGTTTCGCCGGGCAACAGCTACTTTTCGGCCCAGCGCATAAACGATCTGGCCCGCTGGGGCCTCGAGTTCTTCCAGCAAGTCGACTTCGTCTACACCGATTTGCACGTCGCCGAAATGTACGAGGCATCCGGCTACACGCCCGACGACGCCCGCCGCAAGTACGTCAAGAACCTGCGCGGAGTGCGGGCCAAGGTGACCAACGCCGTTGAGACCATCGATCCCGAGGGCCGGCGGCTCAGGGCACATCCCATGTCGGCGTTCGTGGACAATCCGGCGTACCGGGAAATCCACGGCCACCTCCAGGACCGTCTGGCCTCGGACCCGGAATTCCGGGCAACCTGTGACGCGCTCGTGGATTCCTTCCTCTCCTCGAGGGTCCTGGGCGGGAAGGCCGCCACCGAGCGGCAGCGCGAGGTGTGCCTCGAATACGTCTGCGCCGAGGCCCCGTTGTTCCTGGACACCCCCGCCATCCTGGGGGTTCCCTCCTCTCTCAATTGCTACCACCAGCTGTTGCCGATGGCCGAGCTTCTCTATTCGCGCGGCTCCGGCCTGCGTGCGTCCCGCAACCAGGGACACGCCATCGTCACCCCCGCACAAGGAGAACCCGATGTCCATTGAGACGCTGCTCGACCCGACCACCGAGCCGCTGCTCGACTTCCCGTTCTCCTGGCGGGGCGACCAACTGCCGCACGAGCTGGAGGACTTGCGGGGGGAGCCCGTCAAGCGGGTCCGGACCATCGCAGGTGACAAGGCGTGGCTGGTCTCCTCCTATCCGCTGTGCAAGCAGGTCCTCGAGGACAGGCGGTTCAGCCTCAAGGACACCTCGGCTCCGGGTGTGCCCAGGCAGTACGCGCTGACGATCCCGCCGGAGGTCGTCAACAACATGGGCAACATCACCGGAGCCGGGCTGCGCAAGGCCGTGCTCAAGGCGCTGAACCCCAAGAGCGACGGTTTGGCCGAGTGGATGCGGTCGTACGCGGCCGAACTGATCGATGCCTTCATGGCGGAGGGAGCCCCGGCGGATCTGCGCGCAAGCTTCGCCGACCCGTACTCGGCGGCCATGCACTGCCACATCCTCGGCATCCCGCAACAGGACGCACCCTGTCTGATGCGCAGCCTGGACATCGCGTTCATGAACTCGGCCTGCCCCATCACCGGGGCGAAGCTGAACTGGGACCGCGACATGGCGTACATGGTGGAGCGCCTGGACGACCCATCAACCACCGGGCTGATGGCCGAGCTCGCCGCGCTGCGTCAGGACCCCGAGTACGCCCACCTGACCGACGAGATGCTCGCGACGGTCGGCGTGACCATGTTCGGAGCCGGAGTCATCTCCACCTCCGGCTTCCTGACCATGGCCCTCGTCTCCCTGATCCAGCACCCCGAGCTGAATGCCGAACTGCTCGCGGACCGCAGCAAGATCCCTGCCGCGGTCGACGAGCTGCTCCGCATCAACCTGTCGATCGGCGACGGGCTGCCTCGCCTTGCCCTCGAGGACGTCACGCTCGGGGACGTGCAGGTGAAGAAGGGCGAACTGGTCCTCGTTCTGGTCGAAGGCGCCAACTTCGATCCCCAGGCCTTCAGCGACCCGCACAAAGTGGACCTGGGCCGGGAGAACAACACGGCCCATCTGTCCTTCGGCGGCGGCCAGCACTACTGCCCCGCCACGGCGCTCGGCAAGAAGCACGCGGAGATCGCGCTCGAGACACTGCTCGACCGGACGCCGGAGCTCCAGCTCGCGGTGCCGATCGAACAGCTCGTGTGGCGGACCGGGTTCATGAAGCGGATACCCGAAAGACTCCCCGTCATGTGGTAGCAGCCTGACGCGAGGGTCCTCGCTCGCCCTCAGAGGGAGGACGAGCGAGGACCCTCGCACAACCGGCTGGAACAGCACACCCGATGAGGCACCTCAGGCGTCGGTTCGCCCGGCGGCCGGCTCACGCTGCCAGGTCGCGGAGACCGTGAAGTTCGCCTCCGTGGCGGCCTTGGCGATGACCACACCGGCCTCGGCCGTGATCCTGATGCCGAACTGGACGGACACCTCGTGCGGCGGGACTGCCGCGTTGCGCAGCTGTCCCACCACCGCGTCGACCGCGGGCCTAATCCGCGTCAGGGCACCCTGCAGCGTGTCCGCCGTGGTGCGCGCGACGTCATCGCCCCTTCCGACGCGCTCGATCACGGGCGCATCGTCCGGGATTTCCACCCATACGGTGCCTCCTCCGTCCAAGGGCACCTCCACCACCTCGGCCATGCCAGGACCTCCCCTGTTCCCGTACAGCTCGTCTCTCAACAGGCGTACTGTTCCTGCCTGTTGTGCCATGCTTACCAGAAGTGCACAGGCAACTCCGGAGCCGGGGAAGTACGGGAGCGAAGACGGGGGACGGCGGTCGTGGCCACTGATGCCGGCCGTGCACGAAGCGGCCCCACCAGCAGCCCGCTGGGCGCCGCGGTCGCGCGGGTGTGGGGTCGAGACGGCCGGCCCGTCGGCGGGGCGTTCCTGGCCGCGCCGCATCATCTGCTGACCTGCGCCCATGTCGTCAACATGGCGCTCGGCGCGCCGGGCGAGAGCACCAGGCGGCCCACGAGTGCGGTGATGGTGGACTTCCCGCTCCTTGCGCCCGGGGTCCGGCTGACGGCCGAGGTCGAGCACTGGGTGCCGCCCGGTACGGAAGCGCCCGAGGATGTCGCCGGCCTGCGTCTGGTGGATCCTCCACCGGTGACCGCCACGCCTGCTGCGCTCGTCGAGCCCAGGGACACCTTCGATCTCCGCGGAGTCGTGCTCGGCTTTCCCGCGCTCTCCGACAGCGGGGTCTGGAGCATCGGGCGGCTGCGTGGGCGACAGGCGCGCGGCTGGGTCCAGATCGACGTGGACGACACCAGCCAGTTCGACATCCGCAGGGGCTTCTCCGGCGTGCCCGTCTGGGACGCGGACCGCGCTGCCGCCGTTGGCGTGATCGTGACGGCCTGGCGCGGCTCGGGTATCCGTAGCGCCTACATGGTGCCGGCGGCCGGGTTGTTCGCTGCCTGGCCCGAGCTGCGCGCCATGGCCCAGCCGCCGTCACCGTTCCCCGGACTGCGGGCGTTCTCCGAGGCGGAGTCGGGTGTCTTCTTCGGACGCCAGGCACTCTCGCGCCGGATCGCCGGGCTGAGCCGCACCGCGCCGGTCGTCACGGTGATCGGCCCGTCGGGGGTGGGTAAGTCTTCGCTCGTCCGGGCGGGCGTACTGCCGCAGCTTCGGGAGGACTCCGAAGCGCTGGTCGTGACTGTGCGCCCGTCCGAGGCACGTACTCCTCTGCGGTCGCTCGCGCTCGCACTGGACCGCGCCGCCGCCCCCGAGCGGGACGCGGTCGACCGGCTCGGCCGGGTGAGCGCGCTGGCCGACCGACTGGTCCAGGGCGGGACGCGGGAGGTCGTGGCCGCCGTCCTGGAGCAGCGAGGGGCTGAGCGGCTGCTGATTGTCGTGGACCAGCTCGAAGAGATCTTCGCGAGCTCCGACGAGAATGTGGACGGTTTCGGCAGGGCACTCGCCGAAGCCGTGACGCCCGGGTCCCGGGTCCGGCTGCTCGGCGCGCTGCGCGCCGACTTCCTCGGCAACGCCCTGAAGCGGCCGCTGCTGCGTTTCCTGGTGGACGATCACCGGCTGGTGACGGTCGGCGAACTCGATGATCCCGAGCTGCGGCAGGCGATCATCGGGCCGGTCGAGGACATCCGCTCGGTGGCGTACGAGGAGGGCCTGGTCAGCCGCCTGATGGACGATGTCGGCTATGCCCCGGGCAGGCTTCCGCTCGTCCAGTTCACCTTGTCCCAGCTGTGGGAGCGTCAACGCGACGGTCTGCTGACCCACAGTGCGTACGACGAGCTGGGTGGTGTGCAGCACGCTCTCGCGCACCATGCCGAGCACGTCTGGAGCGGCCTGGACACGGCCGAACGAGCCATCGCTACACGGCTGTTGACGCAGCTCGTCCATCCGCTGCCCGACCGGATCTCGTTCACCCGGCGCTCCGCGGCCCGTACGGACTTCGACGATGCGACCTGGGCTCTCGCCGGGCGGCTGGCCACCGCCCGCGTGGTGGTCATCCGGGAGCTGGAGGATGCGCCACGGCCCGGCACCGACAGGGCGGACGGAGCACAACCAGGTGCGCGCCAGGGCCGGACCGGGGCGGAACAGGCCCAACTCGGCGTCGAGCTGGCGCACGAGTCGCTGATCACCCGCTGGGAGCGGCTGGACGGACTCGCGCGGCAGTACCGTGAATTCCGGATCTGGCAGGACGCCCTGCGGCGGCGGATCGACCTCTGGTACGCCGAAGGCCGCCCGAAGCGACGACTGCTGCCGTTCTCCGAGTCGCGCGAAGCACGCCGCTGGACGCAGGCGCACCCGCACGACATCGGTGCCGACGAGCGCGTCTATCTCGCGCTAAGCCGTCGTCGTCGGCGCACGCTGGCACTGCGGGCCGCCGCTGTGCTCACCGCGCTGGCCCTCGTGGGCGGGGTGCAATGGCGCAGCCAGCAGGAGAAGTTGACCGCCGGCGCTGCCCACTCCCTCGCCGCGGGCGCGGAGAAGCTGGAGCTGAGTGACGGGTACGGCGAGGCACAGCTCGCGCTGCGGGGCTACCGCACCGCCGCCACGAAAGAAACGCGTTACAGGATGCAGGCCAGCTACCAACAGATGCAGTCCGTGGACCTGCTGCTGGCCGACGCCGATACGCTCCGCAGCCAGAGCGACGCCGTGTCCGCGAAACGAGTGACGTCGGTGCGCAGCCAAGTGAGCGCGGACGGACGGACGATCGTCCTGCAGGTCCCTGATCTCAAGCCCGCTGTGTGGCGGCTGGGGGCGGATGGACGGAGCGTCGAGCGGCTGGCGCTCACCGGTGGCGATTCGCTGATCCAAGGCAACGTGCCGACCGTCGACGCGAGCGGGCGCCGTGCCGCCTTCGTCCACCCCGTCGGCCCAGCCATCGGCCTGCACGCCACGAAGAATCCGTGCAGCACACCGGGGTCGATGGAGTCGCTGCCGACGAAGCCTGAGGTCACCACGTGTCTGACGGTGTACGACACAGACTCGGGGCGGGTCGCACTGATCGTCCCGGTGCTGGGCATCGCGCGGATGGCATCAGTGGTGGCCATGAGTGTCGACCCGTCGGCCAAGGTGATCGGCCTGGTGGTCAGGACGAGCGCGACCGCCTGGTCCCTGCAGCGGCGCGACCTGGTGAGCGGCCGGCTGCTCGATGCACGCCCGCTCAAGGTCCAGGGCGACGAATTGACGGGCTTCTGGCTGGCACCGGGCGGTCAGTCGGCGACGGTGCTGACGCTGGCGCCCGGAAGCAACCGCTTCACCCGCCACATCCTCACGCACGTCGACCTCACGGGGGCCAAGGCGGCCGGACCGCCACGCATCCTGGCCCGGTTCGCCGTCGACGGCACGGTCGCTGTGTCGGGTGACGGCACCCGAATCGTCGCGGCACTCGCGCCGTCGGGCGACAAGGAGGGGACCGAGTACCGCATCTGGAACATCCGGACGGGCAGTCAGGTCGCCCGGTTGTCCGGTTTCGCGACCACGCTGGGCTCCGCCCACCTCGCCCTCGACCGGACAGGGCAGCGGCTGTATGCGTCCTCGCCCACCTACGACATCAGCCAGGTCCCGTCAGCGCAGCCCACCGACGTCGCGGACCAACTGGAAAAGGCCCGGGACATCACCGAGGCGCTCGAGGAGGCGACCACGGTACGGGTGTGGATCTGGCACGTCGGCGAGTCCGCGCTCCGGCAGACGGGGATGCGCCTTCCCCCGGAATGGCACTCGCTGCGCCCTCTCGGCGACGGCGGCGATGACAAAGCGCCGCTGGCTCTGTTCACCTTCGGCGCGATCGGACTTGTAGGGCCGGAGTCGGGGAAGACCGCGGAGTCCAGGCTCGGCCGGCAGCCCCTGCCGGCGTCGTCCCTCGACGCGGACAAGGGGGCGGAGCATCTGTGCGCCGCGCTGACGTCACCCGTGGAGTCCCACGCCGTACAGGAGCTGACCCCGGAGGGCGCGGCGGACGGGGACCTGTGCAGCTGACCGGCTGACCGCCGCTCACCCGTGCTGGACGACCAGCCTTTTACGGTCCGCGGGCTGATCCTGGTGATACGGCACGAGAGAGCGTGTCGCGGACAGGAGAACGATCATGGGGTCCCCGAGCCCAGTGACCACATCCGCCTGGGTGGTCGAGCGCCCCGGGCCGATCACGTCAGCCCCGCTGCGGCTGGTGGAGCGCCCGACGTCCGGGGCCGGCCCGAGCGAGCTGTTGCTGCGCGTGCGCACCTGCGGGGTGTGCCGGACCGACCTGCATCTGGCCGAGGGCGATCTCGCACCCCGCACCACAGGCTGCACGCCGGGTCACGAGGTCGTGGGCGAAGTGATCGCCGCCGGTCCGGCCGTCCGGGACTTCCGCGTCGGTGACCGGGTGGGCGCGGCCTGGCTGGCCGGAACCTGTGGACTGTGCCCCTTCTGCCGCAGCGGGCGGGAAAACCTGTGCCCCCACTCCCGGTACACCGGATGGGACATCCACGGCGGCTACGCCGATCACATGCTCGTGGACGCGCGCTTCGTCTACCGCCTGCCGGAAGGGTGGAGTGACGAGGACGCCGCACCCCTGCTGTGCGCCGGCATCATCGGCTACCGGGCGCTGCAGCGGGCCGAACTCCTGCCCGGCGGCCGGCTCGGCATTTACGGATTCGGCGCCTCCGCGCATCTGACCGCGCAACTCGCCATCGCCCGGGGTGCCCACGTCCACGTCGTCACCCGCTCGCCGCCGGCGCAGCGGCTGGCGCTGGAGCTGGGCGCGGCGTCCGCCGGCGAGGGCGCGCCCCCGGAGCCGCTGGATGCCGCGATCCTGTTCGCACCGGCCGGGCGCCTGGTGCCGGTGGCGCTGGCGGCGCTGGACCGCGGCGGCACACTCGCGATCGCCGGAATCCATCTGAGTGCCATGCCGCCGCTCGACTACGACCAGCACCTGTTCCAGGAGCGGACCGTGCGCAGCGTCACCGCCAACACGCGCGAGGACGGCCGCGCCTTCCTCGCCGAGGCGGCGCGGCTGCGCCCCACGGTGCGGGTCACCCGCTATCCGATGCGACGGGCCGACCAGGCCCTGGCGGATCTGGCGGCCGGACGGATCACCGGGGTGGCCGTGCTCGTCACGTAAACGATCTCGACGCCGGGGTGGGCCGACGCAGCTCGCACCGGTGGTCCCACCCCCGTGGGGACCACCGGTGCGATCCGCACAGCGTCAGGTGCAGGTGGGGACACCCTCCAACCATGCAGGCCCCTGGATATAGATGTTGGTGACCCATGCCTTGTAGTCGGGCAGGTACGACCAGGCGTCGTTGGTGTAGCCGTCGGAGGTGACGACCTCGGCGTGCTTCTGGCAGGCGATGCGGACCGTCGTGGCCTGGGGGAAGGCGTAGACACGCGCACTCGCCTTGGACGGTTCGGCCTTGGTCCACACGCCGGTGCCCCACGTCCGGAAGACGTTCCCGGTCACCGGTCCGGTGTTGACGCGGACCGCTCCGAAGTAGTCACCGTTCAGCCGCACATCGCTGACCATGAGCTTGGTCCCCGACTGCTTGGCCTCCACCATCTTGCCCGCGCCGAGGTAGATGGCGATGTGGTGCAGTTGCTTGGAGGTGCCCCAGGCCAGCAGGTCGCCGGGGAGCAGCGGGGCGGTGCCCTGGTCGGCGGTGAAGCGTTCGGCCGCGCGGACGGTGTAGTACTGCGCGCTGGCCACGCCGTTGAGGATGTCCGAACCGGCAGCCTGCGCATAGGCGTAGCGGACCAGACCGGAGCAGTCGAAGCCGAGCCGCTCGGGGTCGTGCTCACTTGCCGGGTCGGTGGGGTCCACCTGGCCGTACGTGGCGCCGGGCGCGGAACCGTGTCCGCCGCCCCACGTGTACCAAACGCCTGCCGCGACCTGGGCGCAGGCGGCTCGCACTGCCCACTCGGCCGCCTCGGAGGCGCCTGGCGCCAGGACGGCGCATTCGCTGCCGGCGGCCGTGGTCCGACCGGCCGCGGCGGCGGTGGGTGCCGTATGGGCGGCCGCGGCCGCGGGCGCCCACACGGCCAGTAACAGTAGTCCGATGAGTGTGCTGATTAGTCCAGTGCGGCGGAGCATGCCAGGCGTCCCCGTTTCCTGATGCCGTTTCAGAAGCCGTTTGCTGTGCGTCAAGCTGTGCGTCAATGCGGGCGGTCGATCCCAGGAGCAAGCCTGTGGGCTCCCGGCCCCGCACGTCGAGGGCCCGGCGTCACCCGAAGCGGATGGGCAACGGGAAACCCTGAGGAAACCCCCGCCGAGCAGGGCATTCAGCCGCCGGTGTCACGGGCGGCCGCAGCCGGAGCCGAGGGAGAGGGAAAGGCCGGGCATCAGCTGCTGCCGCTCCTCGGGGCTGATCGTTCGCCTCAGTCGGCAGATCTCCGTCAACCGGGCGGCGGCGTCCAGGTTCCAGAGCCGAACGGTTCCGTCGTTGCTGCTGCTCGCCACGCTCCGCCCGTCGGGGGCGAAGGCAACGCCCCACACCGCGTTGGTGTGACCGGTGAGAACGGCCTGCAGCCGTCGCGCGGACACGTCCCACAGCCGCACGGTGCGGTCATTGCCGCTGCTGGCCAGCGTGCGGCCGTCGGGGGAGAAGGCGACGCCCCGCGCGGAGCCGATATGGCCGGTCAGTACGGCCACGGAGCGGCGCCGCGAGGTGTCCCACAGCCGCACGGTTCCGTCGTTGCTGCTGCTCGCGAGAGTCAGCCCGTCCGGACTGAAGTCCACACCCCGCACTGCGCCGGTGTGGCCGGTGAGGGAGGCCAGGGCGTGGCGCCCGGGCACGTCCCACAAACGCACGGTCAGATCGTCCCCGGCACTTGCCAGGGTGCGTCCGTCAGGGCTGAACGTGACGTCGTTGGCGAAGTCGGTGTGGCCGGTGAGTGTGGCGAGTAGTCGTCGTCCCGGCACGTCCCAGAGGCGGATGGTGCGGTCGGATCCGGCCGAGGCCAGAGTGCGTCCGTCGGGGCTGAACGCCACGGAGAACACTGCTCCGTCGTGGCCGGTGAGTGTGGCGAGCAGTCGTCGTCCCGGCACGTCCCAGAGGCGGATGGTGCGGTCGGATCCGGCCGAGGCCAGGGTCCGTCCGTCGGGGCTGAACGCCACCGAGAACACCGTTCCGTCGTGACCGGTGAACCTGGCCAGCAGACTCCGCTTCGACACGTCCCACAACCGCACCGTGTGATCGGCGTCCGCCGTTGCCAGCTGCCTGCCGTCCGGGCTGTACGCGGCCTTCCAGATCTCGGTGAACGGACGCGCCGTCAGGACCGACCTGCGAAGGTCCCAGAACACAACGGACTTGTCGAACCCGGAGGTGGCCACCACCGTGCCGCCGGAATCAACGGCCACGCCGAGTACGTAGTCGGTGTGGCCGGACAGTGTGCTGGTCAGACGGCCGCTCCGGACATCCCAAAGACGGGTTGTGCCGTCGCCGCCCGCGCTGATCACCGTGGTGCCGTCCGGGGTGTAGGCGACGGCGTTGATGTCGTCGCTGTGCCCGGTCAGCGTCGCGGTGGTCCGGCCGGTGGCCACGTCCCACAGCCGCACCGTCCGGTCGACGCCGCCGCTGACGACCGTCTTTCCGTCGGGGCCGAACGCCGCACCCAGTACCTCGTCGGTGTGCCCCTTGAGCACGGCCAGCGGGCGGGCATTGACCGCGTCCCACAGCCGTACGGTGTGATCGGCGCCGGCGGACACCAGCGTCCGGCCGTCCGGGGCGTAGGCCAGGGCGTTGATGTCTCCGCTGTGTCCGGTGAGGGTCGCGATGGCCCGGTGGTCTCCGGTGGCCCCCCACAGTCTGATCTTCCCGTCGGAACCCGCGGTGGCGAGCGAGCGCCCCCGGGGATCGAAGGCCAGCGCCCGGGTGGCTGTGGTGTCGGCGGGCAGAACCGACTTCATCCGGTGGGTCGTGCTGTCCCAGAGCCGTACAGGACTGTCGGTGGAGGTCGCGGCGAGCGTCCGTCCGTCGGCGCTGAAGGCGACCGAGCGCACCCGCCCGGGGACGGTGAGCGTCGCGGTCTGCCGGTGGTCGGCCACGCGCCACAGTTTCACCGTCCCGTCGGAACTGGCCGTCGCCAGCGTCGTGTTGTCCGGGGCGAAGGCCACCGCATTGACCGGACCCCTGTGCCCGGTGAGCCGGGCGGAGAAGGGCTGGGCCTGCGTGCTGAGCAGGGCTCCGCGCGCCTCGGTCGTCGCCGAGGTGCGGTAGGCCTCCTCTGCGAGCAGCAGGGACGCCTCCGGCTGGCCGGCCGCCAGGGAGGTCGACTGTGCTGCCAGGGCCTGTGAGCGGGCGACGCGTCCCTGGCCGAGCGCGCTGGAGCGCTGCTGATAGGCGAGGGCTCCGGCGGTGACGGCCAGGCCGAGCAGGAACGCGAGCGTGGCCAGGAGCCTGCGCTGCTGCCGTACTTGGCGCCTGGCACGCTCCTCCGTGCTGCGTTCCTCCGCCTGGCTGGCCTGAAGGAACTGCCCTTCCTGCGGGCTGAGCCGGATTCGGCCGTCGAGATCGTCGGCCCACGCGCGGACAACGGCGAGCCGGCTGCCGCGGTAGAGGACGGACGGGTCGTGCTCCTCGCGCTCCCATTCGGCGGCGTCGTGGGCCAGTTGCTGGTGGATGAGAAGTCCGGCACGGTCGGCGTCGATCCAGCCGTGCAGTCGTGGCCAGGCGTGCAGGAGAGCTTCGTGGGTGATCTCCACGGTGTCCCGGTCGATGGTGATGAGCCGGGCCCGTACGAAGGCGTCGAGCGCGGCGGCCGCCCCGTCCGCGTCCACCATCTGTTCCATCAGGGAGGTCCGGCTCCTCCGGCGCCGGGTCGGTCCGGCGCCGTCGGCGACATGGACCAGCCGCACCAGGATGCGACGGATCGTCTTCTGCTCGGCCGGGTAAAGACGCGCGAACACGTTCTCGGCGGTCCGCGCGATCGCGCCCTGGATGCCGCCGGTGCGCTCGTATCCGGCGACGGTCAGCGTGGAGCCGTCGCGCCGCTGCCACGTGCCCATCAGCGCGTGGGACAGGAGAGGCAGTGCGCCGGGCGGCATGCGGTCGGGCAGCCTGCCCGGATCGCCGCGCAACCCCGCGTCACGGAGGAGGAGTTGGACCAGGCCCGGTTCGAGCGTGAGACCGGCGAGCTCTGCCGGGCGGGTGATCGACTCCTGCAGTTCCTCCACGGACATCGGAGGAAGGACGAACAGTCCGTCGGTGAAGGCCGAGGCCAGCTCGGGAAAGTCGAGACAGCTCCCCGAGAAGTCGGCCCGCACACCGAGCACTACGACGGCGGGATCCTGCCCGCTTGTCGCCGGGCCGGACGTGGCCACCGCGGAGAGCACACGGACGAACGCGCGTCTCTCGGCCTCGTCGGAGCAGAGGGTGAACAGCTCCTCGAACTGATCGACCAGCAGCACCAGGCGGGTCGGGGGAGGCTCCCGGTCCCCGGGGCCCGCAGGTGCGGAGGGCGACATCTTGCGGACGGCGTCCAGCAGCACACGCGGGGAGTCCTGCAACTCCCGTGCGGTGATGCCGAGGGCGGCTCCGAGGACCTTCCCGGTGCAGTCCAGAAGCTCGTCGAGTGGGTGAGCCGTGGGGGTGAACGTCACCACCGGCCACTCGTCGGCACCCGGCATCGGGAAGGCGCCCCTGCGTCGCAGGGCGGGCACGAGACCGGCGTTGAGCAGGGACGACTTGCCGCCTCCGGACGGTGCGACCAGCATCAGCGGCCCGCCACCGATCCGTTCGAAGACCCGGTCGACCAGTGCGGCCGTCGCACGCTCCCGTCCGAAGAACCATCCGGCATCCTGCGATGTGAACGCATGCAGGCCCTGGTACGGGCACTCGCCCCCGGCCTCCGCCTCGGCGAGACCGGGTCCCGTACCGGCATCCGGCGAGGGTGCCTCGGCCAGCAGTCGCAGCAGCTCGCCACCTGCCCGCAGCACCTGGTCGCAGCGGCGTGCGACATCGAGGGTCGCGGGCTTCGAGCCGGTCTCGATCTTGCTCAAATAGCCTTTGCTGTAGTGCGTCTGACGGGCCAGGCCGGCCAGTGACAGGCCTCGCTCGACCCGCAGGCGCCTCAATTGCGCGGGGAACGACACCGCCGCGCCGTCAGATAACTCGCTCTGGTTGGTTGTTTCCTGTCCATCCTGCTGCTCCCCCACGGAGCACCCCCCTGGCATTCGTGCCCAGGCCGCGGGTACGGCTGTTGCAAACGCTACAGCGGGGGTCCGACAGTGATCCGATGAGTTGGCGAGTTTCCGCCTACACGTAAATAACGGCTTCCGGGGCCGCGGAATCGCGGCCCCGGAAGCGTCTCCCCCCGTGGTGGTCAGCTGATCAGTCGGTCAGCACGGCACGACGTAGTAGACGGGAGTCCAGGTGGCGGTGCCCTGCTCGTAGGCCCGCGAGGACCAGCGCTCGGTCTTGTTGCTGTTGAGGAACCGGGCGACCGTGCCGGTGGTCTGGTTGTTCACGAAGTAGCCGTCACCGGCCCAGGGCATGGTGTAGGTGCCGCAGCGGTAGAGCTTCATCCAGTCGGCGCCCCGGGTCAGGCAGAGCTCGCCGTAGTAGCAGATGATGTCAGCGGCGCTCTTCGCCGCCGGGCGGGCCAGGTCGCTCGGACGCTGCTGGCCGGCCGCGCCTACGAGGACTTCCCCGCCCTTGAAGGAGATCTTGTTGGCGGATACCTGGGTTCCGCCGGTCTTGGCGAGGTAGCTGTCGACCTTCGCCTGCAGCTGCTTGGCCTGGGCGCTGGTCAGTCCGGCCTTCTCGGCCTGAGCGCTGAAGACGGACTGGTCGCTCGGCGCGGTTGCGGCGGAGGCCGCGCCGGTGAGGCCGACGAGCGTTGCCGCGAGGAGTGCCACGACCGCGAGAGCGGTTGTGATCAACTTGCGTAGTGTCATTCGAGGTTCCCCCTTGGTGGGTCTTGCTCCGTGATGACAGCTCCACGGTGTGGCCGACGCGCCATCCCGGTCGACGGGTTTCCCGTTGCCAACTGGGCGGGCGGCCGGGAAACCGCCCGGGAACAGGCGTGTTGGGGGAGTGGGGGCAACACTGTGGGTGATCGGGGGGCGGCGATCCGAGGGAGGAGCCCTACTTCGGCGTGTCGGCCAAGCGGCAGGTCCCGATCCAGACGCTGGTGATCGCGCTGATGTAGCGCGCCCCGCAGCGGTCCGAGGGAACGACGAGCTGGCTGCCCACGCTGTCCAGCTCCCGGTCGTCCATCTGCGTGGCCAGCAGTATGGGGGTATTGCCGAAGTCGGCGTCGATCTCCGCCCAGGACACGATCGTGTGGTGGCCGTCCCCACCAGCAGGAAGCGGGAGCGGTCCTTGCGTCGCAGGGGCCGTCTCGACCACAAGCTCGACCTGCACGCGGCCCTGCTGTGCCGCTGAACATGCCATGTGTCAGGGGAGGTCGACATGCATGTTGGTCGACTTCACCCGCGCCGTGACCGTCACTCCCACCTCGATGCCCAATTCCTCAACCGATTCGCGGGTGACGAGTGACACCAGCCGGTGCGGCCCTGACTGGATCTCCACCTGCGCGACCACGTCATCGGCCGTCACCGCCGTCACTGTACGACGGCACACCCGCACTCCAGGCACGGCGGGACAGTTCCCGAAAACTCCGGCTGCCGCCGGCGGTGATCCCGGCGCCAGCCCGTCGTGCACGTCTCGTGGAACGACGCGGAGGCGTACTGCGCATGTTCCGGTACGCGGCTGCCGACGGAGACGGAGTGGGAGTACGCCGCACGCGGCACATCGGCTTCCGCGTGGCGGCCTCCTGAGTGGTGGAGGTTCGGGGTACTTCTTCTCCCGGGAGACGGAAGAAGGCATGCGTATGGACATCTGGTTGGTGGTGGCCCTCGCCGCGGTTCTGGTCGCCGCCACCGTGGTGCTGGCCGGCATGCTCCTGGTCAGACTCCTCAGAGCACGACGGCGGCTGCGGGACGCCGGAATTCCCGTGGAGAACAAGGTGATCTTCTGGGGCGCCCTGATCTACCTGGCGAGTCCGGTCGACCTGCTGCCCGACCCGGTCCTCCTGGACGACATCGGCTTTCTGCTGCTTGCGCTGCGTTCGCTCCAGGCGACGGCGGACGGTGCGGGCGTCGCCCGCCGGCGCTGACGACCGGCATATCGTCCGCGGGCATCGCTACCTCAGTGCCAGCGCGAGAACGGCCTGGTCGTCGTCACAGTCCGCCGACCAGCGTTCCGCGTCGGCCCGCACGAACGACACGACCTCCTCGGGATCCGGTGCCCTGTCCCCGCCGAAGCGTTCTGCGAGTCGCTCCAGCACGGGTTAGAACACGCCGTGCGTATCACGCGCCTCGCTCACCCCGTCCGTGTGTACGACGAGCACCTCGCCGGGCCCGAGCGGATGCACGGTGGCTTCCGCACGTCCGCCGGGAGACAGTGCCGCGAGCCCCAGCGGCAGCGCGGGAGCGGTGACCAGCCGCCGGGCGCCCTCAGGGCCGACGACGATGGGCGCCGGGTGGCCGCGGTCGACGATGCGGACCTCGCCGCCCGAGAGCGGGAACTCCAGCACCAGTGCCGTCACGAAGAGTTCGGGGTCACCGTCGTCGCCGACCGGACTGTTACGCGCGATGCTGAGTTCCAGTCGCTCCGCCAGGCTGTTCAGCGTCTGTCACTCGTGCGCGGACACGCGGAAGCTGCCCAGGACCGCCGCCACCGTCTGCACCGCTCCCAGCCCCTTGCCGCGTACGTCGCCGATGATCGCCCGTACCCCGAAAGGTGTCTCGCAGACGTCATAGAGATCGCCGCCGACGAGGGTGCCGCCCTCCCCGGCGGAGTAGAACCCGGCGGCCCGTAGCGGACCGATCCGGCGCGGCACCGGGCGCAGCAGGGTTCTCTGCATCGCCTCCGCCACGGAGTTCGCGCGGACCAGATGCTGCCTGGTGCGCTCCCGCTGCCAGGACAGGGCGGTACTGGCGATTCCAATGAGCGCCGTGGAGAGGTACAGCGCCACATGGTGCTGCTCGTCGAAGTGCCCGGGGCGGCGGGCCGCGAAGAGCATCTGCAGCCCCAGGCAGACGACGGCCGACAGCGCAGTGCCCCGCGGGCCGCGCGTAGCGGCGGCGAGCGGAGGCACACCGACGAGCAGGAAGCTCACCGGCTCCCGTCCGTGAAAGGCCAGCTCCAGGATCACATCGGCCATCACCGCGGCGAACGGCAGCCACCAGGTCCATCCCTGACGCGGAAACAGGGAGCGCCGGGCCGGGGAAGGGCTCCTACGAGGCATATGGCGCACCCTAAGAGCCCTCGCCCGTCAGGACCGATCACCGGGGGAGCGGAGTCGCCTCGTGTCGTGGACCGAGCTCGCCGAGCCGGCCGAGCTCGGCAAGCCGAAGGGCCGACACGCCTCCGCGGCCCGCGGAAGCATGTCGGCCCTGGCGTCCGGCCGGTTACCGGCGTCAGGCCTGCGCATCCTCGGGGATGGAGACCAGCCACCGCGTCGCACGGCGCGGCCGCAGGTATGCGACCCAGTACAGGGTGGCGACGGCCGTGATCCCGCCGGTCCACAGCAGGTAGGTCACCTCCTGCTGGCTGAGGATGTACGCCAGCACGGCGATCAGCAGGACCGGCATGGCGGGCCACAGCGGCATACGCCACGCGGGCTGGTCGGCGTGCGGCCCGCGACGGGCGAGCAGCGCGGCGACGGCGACCAGGAGGTACATGCCGGTGACGGAGACCCCGGTGACGCCGTAGAGGGTGTCCAGGTTCACGAAGCACAGGAGCGCTCCGGGCACGCCCACGAGGAGCGTGGCGACCCACGGGGAGCCGAAGCGGCCGAGCTTCGAGAGCGCGTTGTTCACGGGCCGCGGCCAGGCCTTGTCGCGGGCGGAGGCGAACAGCACGCGGGAGTTCTGGATGACCATGACGATGCCCGCGTTGATGATCGCGAGGGCGACGCAGAGGCTGACGAAGGTGCCGACGGCGGAGTTGCTCCACGCGGCGACCATGCCGCTGATGTCGCCGCTCGTGAGGGCGGCGAGGTCGGAGGCGCCCATGGTGATGGCGATGACCGGCACCAGGATGATCACGGTGGAGATGGCGAGGGTGGTCAGGACGGTGCGGGCGACGTTGCGGCGCGGGTTGTCCAGTTCCTCGGAGAGGTAGACGGCGGTGGAGAAGCCCTGCGTGACGAACAGCGCGATGGCCAGACCCGAGACGATCAGCATCGCGGTGACGGGGTCGGCCTTCCCGTGGGAGCCGGCCACGGTCAGGTCGACGAGGCTGCCCGCGCCGCGCGAGGAGTGCGCGAACCCGAGGACGGCGACGATGGCCGCGGCGATCACTTCGAGGACCAGGAAGACGCCGGTGATCCAGGCGTTGGCCCGCAGGTCGAGCAGGCCGGCCAGGGTGGCGAGCAGCATCACGCCGGCGCCGGCGTACGAGGGGTTGAGATGGATGACCGGGGCGAGGTAGTCCGCCGTGCCCATGGCGATCACCGGCGGAACGATCATCACGACGAGGAGCGACAGGACGAAGACGAGCCAGCCCGCGAGCCGGCCGGCCATCGTCGACACCATGGCGTACTCGCCTCCGGCGCTCGGGACGAGGGTGCCGAGCTCGGAGTAACAGAAGGCGACGGCGATACAGAGCAGCGAGCCGATCGCGATGGTGAGCGCCGTGGCGGTACCGAGACTGGAGAACAGGTCGGGGACGACGACGAAGAGCGTGGAGGCGGGCGTCACGCAGGACAGCGTGAGCAGGGTGCCGCCCACGACACCGATGGAACGCTTGAGCTTCTGGGGACTGCCGCCATTCGCCGCCTCGGGGACTTCGTGGACGTCCGGGAGTGCGGCGGGAGTTGGGGTGCGAAGCGTCTCGGTCATGGAGTGGTGGTTCCGATCGATTCGTGCGACGGGTATCGAGCGGGAGCGCTATCGCCTCCGGCGGCTGTTCGATGTGTCGTGCCTGCTCCCGGCCCGTCATGGAACCCTGCGAAAACCGCAACGTCAACGGCCATTTACCTACGGAATCCGTAGTTGGGCCTGGACCACAACTCCGCGACTTCCACGGCAGGTCGTGAGGTCGTGAGCTGTTGCGTGGGGGCAATTCTGTTCATGACCATGCAATCAAAGGGTTATTGGCAAATTTACTTGCGATACCCCTTTTATTCTGTCGCCACGATAACCGAAGGAACGGTCCGGAAATCCGCCGCAAGTCGTCCACAGTGCGGATCGCGCCCCCGGTTGGCCCGGAGCCCCCATCCCGGCTGCGCCCTTCAGGCGTCCTTGTTGGCCTTGAGCTTGTTCCACACCGTGCTGAGCGCCTCGAGGTCCTCCGGTTCGAGGAGATCGGTGAAGGCCGGAGCCAGGCAGGCGCGGCGCGTGGCGTCGGCCTCCTTGAAGAGGCGGTGGCCCTCCGGGGTGAGCGCCACCTCGACGGAGCGCGCGTCGCGCGGTGACGGGGTGCGGGTGACCAGTCCGCGGCCCTGGAGGGAGTCGACGACGCGGGAGACCTGGCTGCGGCTGAGCATGGTGCTGTTTCCGAGTACGGAGGCCGGCACCGGATCCGGGCTGGAGGCGAGCCAGAGCATGACCTCGAACCAGGAGACCGGCAGATCGTGAGCCTTGCTCAGGGCGCGGTCCACGCGTTCGGTGAGGACGGTTCCGGCCCAGACCAGGCCGTAGAAGGCGTGGTCGGCCACGGACATCTCTGCCGGGGTGAGCTTCCTCGGTGCCATGGGCACGATCCTACCGGTTGCGTGTGCACGCACATAATGGCTATAGTGTGTGTACACGCACTGAATCGCTCAGTGTTCTGGCGAAGGGCGGCACCATGTCTTCCAAGGTTGTTCTGATCACCGGCACCTCGTCGGGCATCGGCCTGGCTGCCGCCGTGGCCGCGGCTCGGGCCGGCTGGCGGACGGTGGCGACCCTGCGCGACACCAGCCGTGCCGACGCGCTGCGCAAGGCGGCCGCGGAGGCCGGGGTCGACCTCGACATCCGGCAGCTCGATGTCACGGACGAGGCCTCCGTCGCCGCCGCGATCGAAGGGATCATCAGTGACCACGGACGTCTCGACGCCGTGATCAACAACGCCGGCGCCGGACACCTCGGCACGCTGGAGAACGAGACCGTGGCCGAAGTGCGCCAGGTGATGGAGGTCAACTTCTTCGGTGTCCTGCACGTCTCCAAGGCGGCGCTGCCCCATCTGCGGGCCTCCGGTGGCCGTCTGATCACCGTCACAAGTGTCGGCGGGGTTGTCGGGCAGCCGTTCAACGAGGCCTACTGCGCGGCGAAGTTCGCCGTCGAGGGCTACATGGAGAGCCTGGCGCCGGTGGCGGCCAAGCTCGGCGTGACCGTCTCCGTCGTCGAACCCGGCGCCGTGGCCACCGAGTTCGTCAACAACATCGGACTCGACCTGGAGGCCGAGATCGCCGCAGCCGGTCCGTACGCAGCTCCGCTGCGGGCCTATGTGGACCGTACGGTCTCGCAGTTCCTGAGCGGTGCGCAGACTCCGGCCGAGGTGGCCGAGTCGGTGCTGGAGGCGCTCACGGAGGAGCGGCCCGCCTTCCGTATCCAGACGTCCGAGTGGGCCCGCGGGTTCACCGGCACCAAGCTCGCCGACCTGGACGGGTCGGCGGTGCTCGGTCTCACCGGTGGCTGGGTCGGCTGACCCCGACGACCCAGGTGGGTCAGTGGACGGGGTGTGCCTCCTCCGCCCCCGGGCGTTCGAACTGGGTGCGGTACAGCTCCTCGTAGCGGCCGCCGGCGGCCAGGAGCTCGGTGTGGGTTCCGCGTTCGACGACCTGGCCCTCCTCGACGACCAGGATCAGGTCCGCGGCCCGTACGGTCGAGAGCCGGTGGGCGATCACCACGGCGGTACGGCCCTCAAGCGCCTCTCCCAGGGCCTCCTGGACGGCCGCCTCGGAGGTCGAGTCGAGGTGGGCGGTCGCCTCGTCGAGGATGACGACCCGCTGGCGGGCCAACAGCAGCCTGGCGATGGTAAGCCGCTGCCGCTCACCGCCGGAGAGCCGGTAGCCGCGCTCGCCGACGACGGTGTCCAGGCCGTCGGGCAGCGAGGCCACCAACTCGGCCAGCCGGGACCGGCGCAGAGCGTCCCAGATCTCGTCCTCGGTGGCGTCGGGCCGGGCGAGGAGCAGATTGGCGCGGACGGATTCGTGGAAGAGGTGGCCGTCCTGGGTGACCATCCCGATCGTCTCGCGGATCGAGTCCGAGGTCAGGTCGCGTACGTCGATGCCGTTCAGTCGTACGGAACCGGCGTCGGCGTCGTACAGCCGCGGCAGGAGCTGCGCGATCGTGGACTTGCCCGCGCCGGACGAGCCGACCAGCGCGACCATCCGGCCGGGTTCGGCGCGGAAGGAGACGTCGTGCAGAACCTCCGTGCCGCCGCGGGAGTCGAGGGTGGCGACCTCTTCGAGGGAGGCCAGGGAGACCTTGTCGGCGGAGGGGTAGCCGAAGCGGACCCCGTCGAACTCCACGGACACCGGTCCGTCCGGCACGCGGCGGGCGTCCGGCTTCTCGGCGATCAGTGGTTTCAGGTCGAGGATCTCGAAGACCCGCTCGAAGCTGACCAGCGCGCTCATCACCTCGACGCGGGCGCCGGCCAGTGCGGTCAGCGGGGCGTAGAGGCGGGTGAGGAGCAGGGCGAGGGCGACGACGGCTCCCGGGTCGAGGCTCCCGCGCAGCGCGTAGTAGCCGCCAAGTCCGTAGACCAGGGCGAGGGCCAGGGCGGACACCAGAGTGAGGGCGGTGATGAAGACGGACTGGGCCATGGCTGTACGGATGCCGATGTCGCGCACCCGCCGGGCGCGGGCGGCGAATTCGGCGGATTCGTCGGCGGGCCGTCCGAAGAGTTTGACGAGGGTCGCGCCAGGGGCGGAGAACCGTTCGGTCATCTGGGTGCCCATGGCCGCGTTGTGATTGGCGGCCTCGCGCTGCAACTTGGCCATGCGGGAGCCCATCCGGCGGGCCGGGACGACGAACAACGGCAGCAGGACAAGGGCGAGCAGGGTGATCTGCCAGGAGATGCTGAGCATCACGACGAGGGTCAGCAGCAGGGTGACGAGGTTGGAGACGACGCCGGACAGGGTGTTGCTGAAGGCTCGCTGGGCGCCGATGACGTCGTTGTTGAGCCGGCTGACGAGTGCGCCGGTGCGGGTGCGGGTGAAGAAGGCGACCGGCATCCGCTGGACATGGTCGAAGACCGCCGTGCGGAGATCGAGGATCAGCCCCTCGCCGAGGGTGGCAGACAGCCAGCGCGTGAGCAGACCGAGCCCCGCCTCGGCGACGGCGATGACGGCGATCAGCAGCGCGAGCCGGGTGACCGTGCCGGTCTCCTGGCCTTTGACGATCGCGTCGACGACGCGGCCTGCGAGCACGGGTGTGGCCACGGCGAGCAGGGCGGTGACGACACTGAGCAGCAGGAAGCTGAGCAGCTGCCGGCGGTGCGGCCGGGCGAAGGCGGTGATGCGGCGCAGGGTGGCCCGGGAGAAGGGCCTTCGGTCCTGCTGGGCGTTCATCGCGCTGTGCAGCGATGTCCACGCGGTGACTTCCATGTCCATGGGGTGCCTCCGGAATCTGGTGGGCCGACGCGGTTCCCGTCGGCCGGCGTGGCCCGGGGCGCACCCAGAACGTTAGGACCTCAACCAAACTTAAGGTCAATCGATTCCTGACTCTGCGTCGGCGTCCTGCGGATCATGGCGCAAGTCATCCAGTGTTAGAAATGGGTCATGAAGGGACATTCCCTACGATCCCTGCTGCATGTGCGGAGCGCTGCCGGTCAGGTGCTCGTCCTGCAGATCATGGTCGCGGTCCTGCTGATCGCCGGCGCCGTGATCGCGCTGGTGTTCCAGGCGCGGCACGATGGCGAACGGGATGCCGAAAACCGGTCGCTCGCCGCGGCGGAGGCCTTCGCGGACGCTCCAGGCACCGCAGAGGCGCTGAGATCTCCCGATCGGACCGCCGCCCTGCAATCCCATGCAGAAGAGGCCAGGCGGGGATCGGGAGTGGACTTCATCGCCGTGATGTCCCCGACTGGAGTCCGCTACGCCGACACCGATCCGACGCTGATCGGCCGGCGCGCCCTAGGCATCGAACGTGCCGCGGCCGGAGAGTCCTTCACGGAGATCTTCAGGGGAGACCCGAACGACGCCGCTCGGGCCATCGTCCCTGTCATCGGTCCCGACGGCTCCGTCGTCGGTCTGGTGGGCGCCGGTGTCCAGATCGAGCACGTCGGCACCGCGGTCGACCGGCAGATGCCGGTGCTCCTCGGCTGCGCCGGAGCCGCACTCGCCCTGGCCACAGCAAGTGCCGCGCTGGTGAGCAGGCGGCTGCGACGGCAGACGCGTGGTCTCGGTCCCGCCGAGATGACCCGGATGTACGAGCACCATGACGCGGTTCTGCATGCCGTGCGGGAAGGCGTGCTCATTATCGGAGGCGACGGCCGGATGATGCTGGCCAATGACGAGGCGCGCAGGCTCCTTGAGCTGCCGCCGGACGCGGAAGGGCGCCACGTCGCCGATCTCGGACTCGACGCGGACACCGCGGAGCTGCTCGCCTCGGACCGTGCCGTGACCGACGAGGTGCACCTGGCCGGTGACCGCCTGCTGGCGGTCAACACGCGGTCCACGGCCCCGGACGGCGGGACGCCCGGCAAGGTCGCGACGCTCCGGGACACCACCGAGCTGCGGGCGCTGTCCGGTACGGCCGAGGTGGCCCGCGAGCGCCTGAAGATGCTGTACGAGGCCGGGGTACGGATCGGCACCACGCTGGACGTGACGCAGACCGCCGAGGAGCTGTCGCAGGTGGCGGTACCCCGGTTCGCAGACTTCGTCACGGTGGAGCTGCTGGACCCCGTCGTTCGCGGCGAGGAGCCGTCGGGCGTCCACACCGAGATGCGCCGAGCGGCCGTGAGCGGCATCCACGAGGACCACCCCTTCCAGCCGGTGGGCGACCTGGTCAGATTCGTCGTCCCCAGCACGCCGATGGCGGCGGCTCTGGCAAGCGGCCATGCGGTGCTCGAGGCCGATCTCACCGTCGCTCACGGCTGGCGGGCCCAGGATGCCGCAGGAGCGGACCAAGCCCTCGCATACGGCGTCCACTCACTGGTCACGGCGCCGCTGCAGGCTCGCGGTGTCGTCCTGGGCATGGCCAACTTCTGGCGCTCGGAGCGGCCCGAACGCTTCGAGGAGGAGGATCTGTCCTTCGCCGAGGAGCTGGCGGCCCGCGCCGCAGTAGCCATCGACAACGCTCGCCGCTACACGCGCGAACACTCCATGTCGGTGACCCTCCAGCGCAGCCTGCTGCCGCGCGTCATTCCCGAGCAGGACGCCCTGGATGTCGCTTACCGCTACCTGCCCGCGCAGTCCGGGGTGGGCGGCGACTGGTTCGACGTCATCCCGCTGCCCGGGGCACGGGTCGCCCTCGTCGTCGGCGACGTCGTCGGCCACGGCCTGCACGCCGCGGCCACCATGGGCCGTCTGCGCACCGCCGTCCACAACTTCTCCGCCCTCGACATGCCGCCGGACGAGCTCCTGGGGCACCTCGACGAGCTGGTCTCCCGTATCGACCAGGAGGAGGGCGGCGAGGGCGACGGCGAGGGCATCACGGGAGCCACCTGTCTGTACGCCATCTACGATCCGGCTTCCGGCCTGTGCAGCGTGGCAAGAGCAGGGCACCCCGCCCCCGCCGTGGTCCGCCCCGACGGCACGGTGGACTTCCCCGATGTGCCCGTCTCTCCACCGCTCGGCCTGGGCGGCCTGCCCGTCGAGACCGCCGAACTGCAGCTGCCCGAGGGCAGCATGCTCGTCCTCTACACCGACGGCCTCGTCGAACTCCGCGACCGCGACATCGACACCGGCCTCCGCCTCCTGAGCAGCACCCTGGCCGAGGAGGCGAACCGGACGCCGGAGGAGACCTGCCAGGCCCTGTTCAGCGCCATGGTGCCCCCGCACCGCAGGGACGACATCGCGCTGCTGGTGGCCCGGACCCGTCTGCTGGACGCTGCCCGCATTGCCGACTGGGACGTTCCCCTGGACCCCGCGGCCGTCGGTCCTGTCCGCGCCGCGTGCGGCCGCCAGCTGGAGACATGGGGTCTGGAGGAGATCGGATTCACCACCGAGCTGATGCTGAGCGAGCTGATCACCAACGCGATCCGCTACGGGTCCGAGCCGATCCATGTGCGGCTGTTGCACGAGCGCACTCTGATCTGCGAAGTGTCCGACGGCAGCAGCACCGCCCCGCACCTGCGACGCGCGGCCACGACGGACGAGGGCGGGCGAGGCCTGTTCCTTGTTTCCCAGTTCGCCGGACGGTGGGGAACGAGGTACACGCCCACCGGGAAGGTCATGTGGACCGAACAGCCGCTGGTCGACGGGCAGCAGGACGTGGCGGGTCTGCTTCTGGACGACGTGTCGTGGTGAACAGGCGACGCCGAATGGGGCGGCAGGAGCCCGCACCCCGGTCAGGTTGGGCATTCGCGTCGCCTTGGTGATCCGTGCGGCGCATGATGGGGGACATGGCGAAGCCGACCATCCTGACCGTCGACGACGATCCGGGAGTCTCACGAGCCATCGCCCGCGACCTGCGGCGCCGGTACGGCGACCGCTACCGGGTGCTGCGCGCGCCTTCGGGCGAAGAGGCATTGGAGGCTTTGCGTGAGGTCAAGCTGCGCGGCGAGCCGCTCGCCGTGATGATCGCCGACTACCGCATGCCGACGATGAACGGCGTGCAGTTCCTGGAAGCGGCCATGGACCTCTTCCCCCTGGCCAGACGCGTGCTGCTGACGGCGTACGCAGACACCGGTGCGGCCATCGACGCGATCAACATCGTCGACCTCGATCACTACCTCCTCAAGCCGTGGAGTCCGCCGGAGGAGAACCTCTATCCGGTGCTGGACGCGCTGCTGGAACTGTGGGCAACGGCGCCCGACCCGGAGGTGGGGGAGACCCGGATCGTCGGCCACCGCTGGTCGGCGCCGTCCTTCGCGGTCCGGGAATTCCTCGCCCGCAATCTCGTGCCGTACCGCTGGATCGCCGCGGACGACCCCGAAGGCGGGCGGCTCCTGGACGCGGCCGGGCTCAGCGCCGACGACGTACCGCTGGTGATCACGGCCGAAGGCAAAACCCTGCAGGCGCCGAGCGAGGCCGAGCTCGCCGCACAGGTGGGGCTGAGCACCACCCCGGCCGCCGACTTCTACGACGTCGTCGTCATCGGTGCGGGCCCCGCAGGACTCGGCGCCGCCGTTTACGCGGCCTCCGAGGGGCTGCGCACGGTGCTGGTCGAGCGGAGAGCGACCGGCGGGCAGGCCGGGCAGAGCAGCCGTATCGAGAACTATCTGGGTTTCCCGGACGGCGTGTCCGGGGCGCAGCTGACGGAACGGGCACGGCGGCAGGCCACCCGTTTCGGCGCCGAGATCCTCAGTGCGCGAGAAGTGGTGTCACTGGAAGCGGCAGGCGCAGGCCGGGTGCTGCGTTTCAGCGACGGGACCACGATCGGCGCGCACACGGTCGTCCTGGCCACGGGAGTGTCGTACCGGCGGCTTGAGGGGCCGGGCCTCGACGAGTTCACCGGAGCGGGCGTCTTCTACGGCTCGGCGTCCTTCGAAGCAGCCAGCTGCACGGGGAACGATGTGTACATCGTCGGCGGTGCCAACTCCGCCGGCCAGGCCGCCGTCTACTTCTCGCGCTACGCCGACCGCGTCCATCTTCTCGTCCGGGGCCCCGACTTGACCCGGGCAATGTCGCACTACCTGGTGCAGCAGATCGAAGCCCACCCCAACATCGAGGTCCACCCGCACACCGAAGTCGCGGGCGGCGAGGGCGAGATGCACCTGCAGCGTCTCATCCTTCGCGACAACCGCACGGGCGCCGTGACCACGACCGATGCCTCATGGCTGTTCGTCTTCATCGGCGCGGAACCGCCCACGCAATGGCTCGACGGCGTTGTCGACCGCGACGAACGGGGCTTCGTGCTCACCGGCCCCGACCTCCTGACCGAGGGAACGCGCCCCGCGGGATGGCCGCTGTCACGGGACCCCTACCACCTCGAGACCAGCGTGCCCGGTGTCTTCGCTGCCGGCGACGTGCGGGCCGAATCGGTCAAACGGGTCGCATCCGCGGTGGGGGAGGGCGCCATGGCCGTTTCCCTGGTGCACCGCTACCTGGAGGCGCAATGAATGCCCGGAGCGCGCGCGGCAAGCTCAGCGCGGCCGACCTGCAGACCCTGTTCCTCTTCGAGGCCCTCGACGACAAGCAACTGGCCTGGCTCGCCGAGCGCGGGCGCGTCGAAGTGCGGCCCGGCGGTACGCCCGTCTACTCCCAGGGCGAGCCCGCCACCTGCTTCTTCGTGCTTCTCCGGGGCACGGTCGCCGTCGCCCGCCGCATCCACGGCGACGACATCGAGTTCGGCCGCACCGACCAGGTGGGCGTCTACAGCGGAGCCACCCAGGCCTACCTCGGAGACCGGGTGGACCAGGTCTACCCCAACACGCTGAAAGCCATCACCGACGTCGAACTCTTCGTGCTGCCCGCCGAGGAGTTCGCCCACGCCATACGCACCTGGTTCCCCATGGCCCTGCATCTGCTCGAAGGCCTCTTCTTCGGCACCCGCGCCAGCAACACGATCATCGGCGAACGCGAACGCCTTGAGGCCCTCGGCTCGCTCACCGCCGGACTCACACACGAGCTCAACAACCCCGCGGCGGCAGCGGTACGCGCCACCGACACCCTGCGCGACCGGGTCACCAAGATGCGCCACAAGCTCGCCCTCATCGCCGACGGCCGGGTCGATGGCACGCGTCTGCATCACCTGGTCGAGATGCAGGACGATGCCGTCAAGCGCGCCTACAACGCACCCAAGCTGTCGGCGATCGAGGCATCCGACGCCGAGGACGAGGTCGCCGACTGGCTGGAGGACCACGACATCGACCGGTCCTGGGACATTGCCCCCGTCCTGGTCGCCGGCGGCATCGACCCCCCATGGCTGTCCCAGGCGACCGACAGCCTGGGCGACGAGAACCGGCAGGCCGCGGTGGGATGGCTCACGTACACCATCGACACCGAGCTCCTGATGGGAGAGATCGAGGACGCCGTCAACCGCATCTCCGGCCTCGTGGACGCGGCACGCCAGTACTCCCAGCTCGACCGGGCCGCTCAGCAGCCCGTCGACGTCCACGAACTCCTCGACGCCACCCTGGTGATGCTGCAGGCCAAAATCCCGTCGGCCGTGCGCGTGGTCAAGGAGTACGACCGCAGCCTGCCGGCCGTCCCGGCATACGGCGCGGAACTCAACCAGGTCTGGACGAACCTCATCGACAACGCCCTCGGCGCGATGAACGGCAGCGGCACCCTCACGATCGCCACCTGGCGCGAAGGCGATCACCTCTATGTCGAGGTCCGCGACACAGGTCCCGGCATCCCGGACGACATTCGCCCGCGTATCTTCGAGCCCTTCTTCACCACGAAGCCGGTCGGCGAGGGCACCGGTCTGGGCCTCGACATCTCCTACCGCATCGTGGTCAACAAGCACCATGGCGACATCAGAGTGACCTCGCAGCCGGGCGACACGAGATTCCAGGTCTGTCTGCCGATCACACCGCCCTCGGACGCCGAGGATCCGTCGCCCGTCGCCGCTGAGAGCTCCCGAACCGAACCAGCCTCCGGATAAGCGAGGAGAGACGCTATGGCACACGAAGTGATTCCCGGCATCGACCTCGACGCCAAGCCGAGCGGTGAGGGGTGCGCCGAGTGCCTGGCCGGTGACGGGCCAGGCTGGTGGATGCACCTGCGGCGCTGCGCGGAATGCGGACACATCGGCTGCTGCGACTCATCGCCCTCGCAGCACGGGACAAAGCATGCCAAGCAGTCGGGGCACCCGTTCATCACCAGCTTCGAGCCGGGGGAGACCTGGTTCTGGAACGTGGACACACAGGAGTATTACGAGGGGCCGGAGTTGGCCGCACCCACCTCGCATCCGCGGTCACAGCCGACACCGGGACCTCGGGGCGCGGTGCCCGCGGACTGGGAGCGGCACCTGCACTGAAGCAGCACCAGAACTGATGCAATGGGGGGTTCGATGGAACGGGATGTGCTTGCCGGGCCGGCCCGCGCGGCGGCCGACGAGCTGTCCGCCGAAGTGCTCCCGGCCCTCGTCAACGCGCTGCGCTCGCGCCCGCGGCCCTGAACTCGCCGATACTGCGCGCGTACTGGCGGCCCTTGCTGCCCGGCTCTTGCTCTTCGTTACGCTCCTTCAGGAGTCCTGGGGGTAGCGAATGAAGACAACCGAAGTGCACACCGTGCCGTACGTAGCCGCGCACGGTTCTGAGAGCCGATTTCTCGACGTGTACCGACCTGCTGGGCAACAGACGTCCGCACCGTGCGTGCTGCTCTGGCACGGCGTCGGCCCCGACGAGCGCGACGTCATGGCCACCTTGGCCAACAGGACAGCCGCACTCGGCAGGACCGTGTTCGTTCCCGACTGGCGACCGGACGGTGCCGACGGGGGCCGTTCCCACCTCCTCGCGTCGCTTCGCTACGTACGCGACAACGCCGCGGCCCACGGCACCGATGCGCAGCAGATCATCCTGGCCGGGTGGTCGGCCGGAGCGGGCGCCGCGGTAGCCCTCGCGCTGCGCCCCGACCTGACCGACGGCTGGCGCCCCGCCGCCGTGGTCGGCATCGCCGGGGCCTACGACCGGCCTGCCCGCAGCACAGCCTCCGTCCCCCATCACGACCTTGCCGAGACCTCTGCGTCGCCCGTGCCTGTACGACTCGTTCACGGGTCTGCCGACTCGGCGGTCGACGGCCACCACTCCCGTGCGCTGCACACCGCACTGCGAGCGCGGCGCTGGCCCGTGCAACTGGAGGAGCCGGACACGGATCACGCCGGTGTCATCGGGACGGAGTTCGACCCGGCTCTCGGCCGTTGCCGGGCCGCGACGGACCCGCGTGTACTCGACGTGGGCACGGAAGTGGCCCGTGTCATCGCCACCGCGGCCGGCTCGCGTGTGTCCGGCGCTCATTGAGCGGCTGGAATACCGCACCCGCACCGCCGATTTCAGCGCGGATGGCGCCAACGACACAACTCTCCGGAGATTTCGTGTCACTCGTGTAACAGCCGGTGGCATTAGCGGTTGGGATCGGCCGGTATGGCCCCCAACAAGCCCGAGTTGGAACGGGAGTTGAGGGATTGGGCACCCTTGTCCTTCCGCTCGCCGGTTCCACATAATCGCAGGGCGCTTTGCGGACTCATCCCCCACTGGGTTCGGACGCCTTGCGGCGTGCTGCCGTTTTTCAACGCACTGCATTCGGCGGCGACTTCCGGTTCCCGTGGTTGGTATGAGTTCGCCGTTGTGGCGTACCCCCCACGAGAGGAAGTCCGTTGAAGAGCTACCTGAAGCACCTAAGGACGACCACCGCGATCGGTGCCGTCGCCCTGGCCGCCTTCAGCCTCCAGCCCGGCGCGGCCAACGCCGCCTCCGCACCGACCCCACGCGGTGACGTTGGCACGAAGGTCGTCGGCGGGACCAAGGCCGACCAGGGTGAATTCCCGTTCATGGTCCGGCTGTCCATGGGCTGTGGCGGCGCGCTGTACGCCAAGGACATCGTTCTGACCGCCGCCCACTGCGTCGACGGCAGTGGCCCGAACACCGGCATCACCGCGACGGCGGGCGTCGTCGACCTGGAGGACTCCAACGCGATAAGCGTGAAGTCCACCGAGGTCCTCCAGGCGCCCGGCTACAACGGCAAGGGCAAGGACTGGGCGCTGATCAAGCTCGAGAAGCCGATCGATCTGCCGACCCTGCCGATCGCCGGGGACGACAAGCTCAACAATGGCGATTTCGACATCGCCGGCTGGGGCGCGGACAAGGAGGGCGGCGACCAGCAGCGCTATCTGCTCAAGGCCAAGGTCCCGTACGTCGACGACGCCACCTGTCAGACGGCGTACGGCGACCAGCTGACCCCCGGCGAAGAGCTCTGCGCCGGGATCCTGGACACCGGCGGCGTCGACACCTGCCAGGGCGACTCCGGCGGCCCCATGTTCCGCAAGGACGAAGCGGGTGGCTGGATCCAGGTCGGCATTGTCAGCTGGGGCGAGGGCTGTGCGCGCCCGGGCAAGCCCGGTGTCTACACCGAGGTGAGCACCTTCGCGGCGGACATCAAGAAGGCCGCCGACGGGCTGGGCGGCTGACGCCGGTCAGTACGGTTTGAGCAGCGGAACACCACCGCGTCCCGGCGCCGGGCCTCTGGCCGCACGGCGCCGGGACGCGGCTCGGTGCCTCAGGCCGGCAGCCCGTCCTCCTCGTCCAACGGGGGCAGCTCGACGGTGTAGTGGGGCTGCAGAAACAGATCGTGGTGCTGCGGCGCGGCCGGCGATGCGGCTGCAGTGTTCTGTACCGGCGGAACAGCATCGTGGTGGGGAGAGGCAGCAGTCATGAACAACCATCCAGGGTCAAGGGTGGCGCGGATCCGAAGCGGAGCTGTCGACCGGTGATGATCGGTATCTGACTTCCCCGTGTGCGCCAGTCCATTAGATCCTACGGCCAGGCGCTTGACGGTTGTCGGGGTCCTCCTCGGGACACGGGTGTCAGGCGTCGGCGGCCGCATGGACGCGCCGGCCCCCGACGAAGGTCTGCAGGACTCGTGCCTGGGCGATGTCCGAGGGCGGCCGGTCGAAGACGTCGCGGTCCAGTACGACCAGGTCTGCCATGTTTCCCTCGGTGATCGTTCCGGTGTCGTCGAGGTGGTTCACGTAGGCGCTGCCCGCGGTGTATGCGGCGAGGGCACTGGCCAGATCGATGCGCTGGCGGAGCCAGAAGACCGCGGAACTGGAGCCGGGGAGCTGCCGGTTGACCGCGACGTGCAGGGCGGCCAGCGGATCGGGGCTGGAGACGGGCCAGTCGCTGCCTGCGGCGAGGGTCGCGCCGCTGTGGAGCAGGTCGCCGAAGGGGTACTGAAGCTCCGAGCGTTCCGGGCCGAGGAAGGGGATGGTCAGTTCGTCCATCTGTGGTTCGTGCGCGGCCCACAGGGCCTGGATGTTAGCTGTGGCGCCGAGTCGGCGGAAGCGCGGGATGTCGTCGGGGTGGACGACCTGGAGGTGTGCGAGGTGGGGGCGGGTGTCCGTCCAGCCGTTGGCGTGGCGGGCGGCTTCGACGGCGTTCAGGGCCTCGCGTACGGCGCGGTCGCCGAGGGCGTGGAAGTGCACCTGGAAGCCTTCCGCGTCCAGCCGTGTGACGTACGTGGCGAGCTCCTTCGGGTCGATGAAGGAGAGGCCGCTGTTGTCGGAGGCGCATCCGCAGGAGGTGAGATAGGGGGCCAGGAGAGCGGCCGTATGGTTCTCCACGATGCCGTCCTGCATGATCTTCACGGTCCAGGAGCGCAGCAGGGGGCCCATGGTCAACTCCTGCCTGCGGTCGAGCAGTTCCGGGATCTGCTCGAGACCGCGGGCCCGGTCCCACCACAGCGCCCCACGGACACGGCCGGTCAGACGGCCCTCCCGCGCGGCAGCGGCGTACGCCGGAGCCGGGTCGTCCATCCCGGCGTGGCTGCCGAGCAGTGCGTCCTGCCAGGCGGTGACCCCGTAGGAATGCAGTACTTCCTGGGCGCGCAGCAGACCTGCGGTGAGCTCCGCGAGGGTGGGAGCGGGGACGAGCCGGGCGACGAGGCCCATGGCTCCTTCCTGGAGCATCCCGGTCGGCTCTCCCCGTGAGTCGCGTTCGATGCGTCCGTCGGACGGGTCGACGGTGTCTGCGGTGACGCCCGCCAGTTTCAGGGCGCGGGAGTTGGCCCAGGCGCCGTGGTGGTCGCGGTTGACGAGGTAGACGGGCCGGTCGGGGACGATCTCGTCGAGGAGGTGCCGGTCGGGGGTGCCGCCGGGGAAGGCCTCCATGGACCAGCCGCCGCCGGTGATCCATGGCATGTCCCGATGGGTGGCGGCGTAGCTGTGGATGAGCCGGCGGTATTCGTCGGTGGTGACGGCTCCGCTCAGGTCGCACCGCCCGAGTTCGACCCCGGCACCGACGGGATGGACGTGCGCATCCTGGAAGCCGGGAATGAGCAGCCGGCCGCGCAGATCCACGACGTCGGTGCGTGGGCCGATCAGCGCGCGGACGTCGTCGTGGCCGACGGCGACGATGCGTTCGCCGCGGACGGCCACCGTGGTGGCACGGCTGCGCGCGGCGTCCGCGGTGTGGACCGGGCCGCCGGTGAACACGAGATCAGCGGGCGATGCGTTGTGCACAGGGTACTCCTGGAGTGCGACAGCGGAATCGAGACGGGACGGGATGGGGACGGGGGAGCGGGCGCCGGGGTCAGACGGCCTCGTCCATGGGCAGGGCGATGGCATCGGCGTCCGTACCGCGCCCGGTGGTGAAGTAGGCGGACCGGCGGCGCCACTTTGCCCACGCTGCTGCCAGCAGGCCGGATGCGATGATCAGAGAGGGGATCAGCAGCATGAACCAGCCGTTGTCCGGACGGGCCTCGAAGTGGTCGCTCATCGTGGCGTACCGGTAGGTGAGGTAGCCGCCGAGTCCGAACAGGGCCAGCGCGCTCAGGGCAGGTATCACCACTGAGCGCAGTGCCGGGCCGGGGCCGTCACGCAGGCTGTGACGGAATCTGATCGCGCAGGCCAGCGCGG
The DNA here is from genome assembly GCF_040606445.1 of Streptomyces sp. NPDC005408. Classification (NCBI taxonomy): domain Bacteria; kingdom Bacillati; phylum Actinomycetota; class Actinomycetes; order Kitasatosporales; family Streptomycetaceae; genus Streptomyces; species Streptomyces sp. NPDC005408. The sequence continues at coordinate 103,568 of NZ_JBEXEX010000019.1, forward strand.
TGAGTCCGTAGTAGAGCGAGACGATGAGCCCGATCGAGTTGACCGCGGTGAGGATCATTTCGTTGAGCTTGGGGATGCCCAGGGCCAGGACGGCCACGGCCGCGGCGACAGCCATGATCAGTACGGTGCCGACGGCCGGTGAGCCGTACTGGGGATGGACGCGGGTCCAGACCGCGCCGAGTGTCTGGTCCCGTCCCATGGCCAGTGCTCCGCGGGCCGTGGGAATGACACTGGCCTGCAGGGAGGCGAACGCCGAGCACATCAGCGCGGCCAGCGGGAGCGAGGCCCAGGGTTCGGACGCGAGGCGTGCGCCGAGGAAGGTGAGGGCCTGGGGGCCGTTGCTCACCAGTTCCCCGTTGCTCATCACTCGCTGGAAGGCGATCGCGGCGAACACGAAGAGGCCGAGCATCGCCACGAGTGCGATCAGCCCGCCGCGCGCCGCGTCCGCGGGATTCTTCGTCTCCTCGTTCACCGTGAACGCCGCGTCCCAGCCCCAGTAGATGAAGACGGCCAGCACCATGCCTTGGGCCAGGGACGTCAGTGACCCGATCGCGAAGGGGTTAAGCCACGCCCAGGAGAAGGGCTGCGTCCCCACGGTCAGGGCCCACGTACAGAAGACCAGCAGCACCGCGTACTCGAAAACCAGCAGCCACCACTGCAGCCGGGTCGCCGAGCGCACTCCGGTGACGGCGGTGACGGTGACCGTCACCAGCGCCGCGAGGCCGATCAGGGTACTGACGGTCGTCGACGCCGGGTCCAGTGCGAGGCCGAACACGCTGTGCAGGCCGAGCTTGTTGAGGAACTGGACGGTGACGGAACCGGTCACGGCGCCGGTGTAGGCCATGAACACGACGGTGCCGACCAGGATCACCCAGCCGGTCAGGAACCCGGCCCATGGGCCGACCGAACGGCCCACCCAGGTATAGGCGTTGCCGCAGTTCGGCTCGGACCGGTTCAGCCGGGCGTAGGACAGGGCGATGCCGACGATGGGGAGGAAGGCGAGCACCAGCAGGGCCGGCGTCTGACGGCCCGCGTATGCGGCCAGGGCCCCCATCCCGATGCCGATGCTGGTCGTCGCCGCGGTGCTCGAGGCGGCAATCGCCACTCCGTCCCTGATGCCCAGAGAGCGGGTCATCACGGCAGGGGGTTGCGGGTCGGGCAGGACTGTTCTCGACACGGGACACGCTCCTTGGCAGGGAGGGGAACGGCGCGGGGCACTCCGCCGTGCGTGGACCACCGGTGTGCGCTGATGAAACAGCCGGGCGCGCTCTTATGTCAATGCGTTGTCGTAAAGTGGTGATTGACTGGCCCGGCACACGACCGCCCCGGACCGCCCTGGGGCGCGGCGACAGGAGGGGTGACGGTGGCAGAACAGAGCCGCGTCTCGGCCGAGCGCAGGCGGCGCCGGCCGACCCGGTCGGGGGTCGTCCTGACAGCCGAAATGATCATCGAGAGGACCTTGGAGCTCCTCGACGCACACGGCGACGAGGCTCTCACCGTACGCAAACTCGGGGCCGCCCTGGGGGCGGACCCCAGCGCGATCTACCGGTACTTCCGCAACATCGACGACCTGTTGCTTTCGGTGGCCGACCGCCTCATCGGTGACGCGCTGAAGGGCTTCACCCCCGGCGCCGACTGGGCTGCTGGGCTGCGGGACTTCGCACTGCGCGTGTACCGCACCGCGCTGCGCCACCCGCGGCTGGCCACCTTGAGCACCGCCCGCGTCACCAGCCGACTCCACGAATACCGTGCGGTCGACACGGGCATCGGCCTGCTGCTGCAGGCGGGGTTCGACCCAGCGGCAGCAGTGCGCCACTATCACGTCTTCATCGACACTGTGCTGGCCCACGCCGCGCTCGACGCCGCCGTCATGCGCCTGACGCCCGAACAGCGCGAAGCCGACGCGCGTGCCTGGACCGACACCTACCAGCAGCTGCCCGCCGACGAATACCCCAGCCTCCACGCCGCCCGCGAGTACCTGCCCGCCATGGCCGACTCCGCCTTCGAGAACACGCTCGGCCTGCTCCTGCGCGCCCTCGTCGCTGAAGCCCCCGGCGTCAGGAACAACAACGCCCCGGAGTCCTGAACCGCCGGTTCAGGCGGTCGGGATCCGGGTGAAGCGGCCGGCGATGTGCAGCTCGGCCTCGATCCCGGCGGCGGTGGCGCGCAGTTCGGGCAGGACCTCGGTCAGGCACTCCTCGACCGTGCGACGGCTGCTGTGCATCGCGACATTCACCGCGGCCACGGCCTGCCCGGCAGCATCGCGGACGGGTACGGCGATGGAGCGCAGGCCCTCCTCCAACTCCTCGTCGACGAGGGCAAAGCCCTCTTGCCCCACGCGGTCCAGCAGCGCGGTGAGTTCATCCGGATCGGTGACCGTGCGCGGAGTCAGGGCCTGCGGTGCGGTGCGGGACAACCGCTCGGAGCGCTCCTGCGCCGACAGGTCCGCCAGGAGCACCCGGCCCATCGATGCTGCGTATGCGGGAAAGCGGGTGCCGAGCGTGATGTTGACGCTCATGATGCGATCGGTGGCGACGCGCGCCGCGTACTGGATGTCGTCGCCGGTGAGCACCGCCAGCGAAGCGGAATCGTGCACCCGCCGGACGAGTGCGGCCAGATGTGGCGTGGCGATGTCGGGGAGTGTCGTACGGGACAGCGAGGGATAGCCGAGGGTCAGCACTTGCGGGGTGAGGCGGAACGTCCGGTCCCGTGAGGTGACGTATCCGAGGTGTTCTAGGGTGATGAGGGCGCGCCGGGCTGTTGCTCTGGCGAGTCCCGTGGCCTCCGCGACGGCGGTGAGGGACAGTTCGGCGCGGCCCTCGCCGAATGCGGTCAGCACGGTCAGGCCGCGGGCCAGGGATTCCACGAACTCGGGGCCGAGTTCCTGTTTGGAGGCGGTGGTCCAGGCGGCAAGTCCAACGGGGGGCGCCGGCGGTGCCGGGCGGGCCTGCCGCAGTTCCCCTTCCATGGCGGTAACCGCCTTGCGCACCCGGGGCAGCAGCGACCGGCGCAGCGAGTCGGCGCTGTGACGGCTGGTGTGGCTGACCACGCTCACGGCGCAGGCGATGTCACCGTCCGGGGTGTGCACGGGCACGGCGAGGGCGATGAGACCGGGTTCGATGAACTGGTCGTCCAGGGTCCAGCCCTGTTCGCCCGCCCGGGCCGCACGCTCTTCGAAGCTGAGAGCGCCGTCGTCCGTGCTCCGCGGTGGTACGGCGGGAAAACCGCGGTCCTCGGGGTCGGCCGCCCGGCGCTCGCGCCACCGAGCCCAGTCCTGCGCGCTCCACTCCGCGGCGAACAGCGTGCCTGCCGCGGTGCGTTCGGCGGGCAGCAGGTCGCCGATGCGGAAGGTGAGCGACATCGCGCGCCGCCGGGTGGTCTGGCGCACGAAGCGGATGCCGTCACCGTCGGGCACGGCCAGGGACACCGACTCGTCCAGTTCCTCGGCCAGTTCCCCGGCGAGCGGTCCGAGCAGACCGGGCAGCTGGAGGGCAGCCAGATAGGCGTTGCCCAGTTCCATCAGGCGAGGGGCCAGGGCGGCGGAGTGCCCGTCGAGGCGGAGATACCCCATGCGTGCGAACGTGGCGGCGATCCGGTCCGCGGTGGAGCGGGCAAGGCCGGTCGCGCGGACGAGGTCGCTCAGGCTCATCCGCCCGCCTGCGTCACTGATCTCACGCAGTACGGCGATACCGCGCATCAGCGGGCCCACGGCCTCGGCCGGCGCTGGGGAATGGGTCAACGGCATGGCTGGCATCGGCTCTCCGGTACGGGTCTGGCGGTGCTCGCGCAGGGGAAACGTTGACATGTGTGCCGGCTGAACGCACACTCAGGGCGAGCGGATAATGAACTCTAGTTCATCTGGCGAACAGATGGAATCGCTCGTACCCCGCCGGTTCGCGAACAAGGAAGCCCTGCATGGACAAAGTCAAACAGACCGCGGCCGAGGCAGTCGGTGACATCCCGGACCATGCCTCGCTCGCTGTGGGCGGTTTCGGTCTGAGCGGTGTGCCGAATGTACTGATCGAGGCGCTGCACGCGCGCGGTTCCGGCGGACTGAGCGTGGTCTCCAACAACTGCGGGGTGGACGGCGGAGGGCTCGGACTCCTGCTCGGCGACGGCCGGATCGCACGCGTGACCGGTTCGTACATCGGCGAGAACAAGGAGTTCGCCCGCCAGTACCTCGGCGGCGAGCTGGAGGTCGAGCTGGTGCCCCAGGGCACGCTCGCCGAGCGGCTGCGCGCCGGCGGCTGCGGCATCCCCGCCTTCTACACCCCGGCCGGTGTCGGGACCCAGGTGGCCGACGGGGGACTGCCCTGGCGGTACCGGTCCGACGGCTCGGTTGCGGTGACCTCGCCGCCGAAGGAGGTCCGCACCTTCGGCGGGCGCGAGCATGTCCTGGAGTACGGCATCACCACCGACTTCGCGCTCGTACGGGCGGCCAAGGGCGACCGGCACGGCAACCTCGTGTTCCACAAGGCCGCCCGCAATTTCAACCCGCTCGCCGCCATGGCAGGGCGGGTGACGATCGCCGAGGTGGAGGAACTGGTCGAGCTGGGGGAGCTCGCCCCGGACGCCGTCCACCTGCCCGGCGTGTTCGTCCAGCGTGTGCTGCCCCTCACCGCCGAGCAGGCCGTCGCCAAGAAGATAGAGAAGAGGACGGTGCGAGCCTGATGGCCTGGACGCGTAACGAGATGGCGGCCCGCGCGGCCGCCGAACTGTCCGACGGGTCATACGTGAATCTCGGGATCGGGCTGCCCACGCTGATCCCCAGCTTCCTTCCGCAGGGTGTCGATGTCGTGCTGCACTCCGAGAACGGGCTCCTGGGCGTCGGACCGTATCCGACGGAGGACGAGGTCGACCCCGACCTGATCAACGCGGGCAAGGAGACGATCACCGTGCTCCCCGGTGCCGCCTACTTCGACTCCGCGCTCTCCTTCGGCATGATCCGCGGCGGCCATATCGACACCGCCGTTCTCGGCGCCATGCAGGTCTCCGCCGGCGGCGATCTCGCCAACTGGTCGATCCCCGGACGGATGATCAAGGGGATGGGCGGGGCCATGGACCTGGTCCACGGCGCCCGCCGCGTGATCGTCCTGACGGACCATGTCGCCAAGGACGGTTCCCCGAAGATCGTCCAGGAGTGCACCCTGCCGCTCACCGGCAAGGCCTGCGTCCACCGCGTCATCACCGACCTCGCCGTCCTCGACATCACCGACGACGGCCTGGTCCTTGTCGAGACCGCTCCCGGCGTGAGTTCCGAGGAGGTGCGACAGAAGTCGGCCGCGCCGATCCGGGTCCCCGCCGCCGTCCGCTGACCGCTCTCCGCCCCACCCGCACTAGGGCCTGTCGTTCGGATCTTGCCGGGCCCGCGTGCCCTGGCACGCACATCTGCTGCGTTGTCGTCAGTCGCCGACGCTCCGCGTCGGCTCTCCCCCTGCCTTCGGCGGGGGGACCCCCATCCTCCGGCCTGCATCTGCACGCACCAGACCCCGCTCACTGATCCGGCCTGATCCAAAAGACAGGCCCTAGGAGCCCGCATGTCCGACCGCCTGCGTGACGTGTATGTCGTCGACGCCGTACGAACACCGATCGGCAAGTACGGCGGTGCGCTCTCAGGCGTGCGTCCCGACGACCTCGCCGCGGGTGTGCTGCGCGCCCTCGTCGGCCGTACGCCGGGCCTCGACCCCGCCCGTATCGACGACGTCTTCTTCGGCAACGCCAACGGCGCCGGAGAGGAGAACCGCGACGTCGCCCGCATGGCCGTCCTGCTCGCCGGACTCCCGGTCACCGTGCCCGGCACGACCGTCAACCGGCTGTGCGGCTCCGGCATGGAGGCGGTGATCCAGGCGGCCCGCGCCATCGCGGTCGGTGACGCGTCGGTCGCGGTCGCGGGCGGCGTGGAGTCGATGAGCCGCGCGCCCTGGGTGGTGCCGAAGCCGGAGCGTGCCCTCCCCGCGGGTCATCAGCAGATGTACTCGACGACTCTGGGCTGGCGGATGGTCAACCCGCGGATGCCCGAGGAGTGGACGGTGGCGCTCGGTGAAGGTGCCGAACTGGTCGCCGACCGGTACGGCATCGACCGCGCCGCCCAGGACGCCTTCGCACTGGCCAGTCACCAGAAGGCCGCACGCGCCTGGCAGCAGGGGCTGTACGACGGCGAGGTCGTCCCCGTCGACGGGGTGGACCTGACCCGCGACGAGTGCATCCGCGACACCACGACGCCGGCCGCACTGGCCAAGCTGAAGCCCGTATTCCGCAAGGACGGCACCGTCACGGCGGGCAACTCCTCGCCGCTCAACGACGGCGCCGCCGCGCTCCTTCTCACCGATGAGGACGGCCTGCGGGCCACCGGCCGCGAGCCGCTGGCCCGGATCGGCGCTTCCGCCGTCACCGGGATCGAGCCGCAGTACTTCGGCGCCGGGCCGGTGGAAGCCGTACAGCGCGCCCTGAAGAAGGCAGGCCGTGATCTGGCCGACCTGCACACCGTCGAGCTGAACGAGGCGTTCGCGGCGCAGGCGCTCGCCTGCCTCGGTCAGTGGCCCGGCCTCGACCCGCAGATCGTCAACCCGCGCGGTGGCGCCGTCGCCATCGGCCATCCGCTCGGCGCCTCCGGCGCCCGTATCACCGGAGCAGTCGCCCACCAGCTCGCCGCCGCGGGCTCCGGTACCGGCCTTGCCGCGCTGTGCATCGGCGTCGGGCAGGGGCTCGCTCTTGTACTGGAGAGGTAGTCCTGTGACCCCCAACTCGCTCACGCAGCAGCAGATCAGCGCGGAAATCGCCACCACTCACGAAGCGGTGGCCAAGGCGGTGGCCGACGGCGACGCACCGCCTCTGCACCCCGGCCGCGACTTCACTCCGTACCGCAGCAGCGTCCTGCGCCACCCCAAGCAGCCGCTGATACCCATGGGCCAGGACCCGGAGGCCGCCGAGCTGCACGGTCCGGTGTTCGGCGTCACCGATGTCACCGAGCTCGACGCGGACCTGACCCGCCGGCACCCGGGAGAGCCGCTCGGCGAGCGGATCACCGTCACCGGGCGGGTGCTCGACCGATCAGGACGGCCCGTCCGCGGGCAGCTGGTCGAGGTCTGGCAGGCCAATGCGTCGGGCCGGTACGCGCATCAGCGCGACCAGCACCCGGCGCCGCTGGACCCCAACTTCACCGGTGTCGGACGGTGCCTGACGGATGATCAGGGACAGTATCGGTTCACCACCGTCAAGCCGGGCGCGTACCCGTGGCGCAACCACGTCAACGCCTGGCGGCCCGCGCACATCCACTTCTCGCTCTTCGGTACGGCCTTCACCCAGCGCCTGGTGACGCAGATGTACTTCCCCGGTGACCCGCTCTTCCCGTACGACCCGATCCTTCAGTCGGTCACCGATCCCGCCGCACGGGCCCGCCTGGTCGCCGCGTACGACCATGAGCTGTCCAGTCCGGAGTGGTCGCTCGGCTACCGGTGGGACATCGTGCTCGACGGCCCGGCTGCCACGCTCCCGGACCCCGAGGAGGACCACTGATGCCGCAGCCCACCCCGTCCCAGACCGTCGGCCCGTTCTACGGGTACGCCCTGCCCTTCCCCGACGGCGGCCAGGTCGTGCCCGCCGGACACGGGGACGCGGTCACCGTGCACGGACACGTGTACGACGGCAGGGGCGACCCCGTACCCGACGCCCTGCTGGAGACCTGGCAGGCCGCCCCGGACGGCTCGCTCGCCGGGCGCCCCGGATCGCTCCGCCGCGACCCCGTCACCGGCGGATTCCCCGGCCGCAACGGCGTGGACTTCACCGGCTTCGCCCGGGTGGCCACCGACGCCGACGGCCACTGGGCGGTCCACACGCTGCAACCGCCGGCCGATCTGCCGTACCTCTCGGTGTGCGTCTTCGCCCGCGGGCTGATGCACCACCTGTTCACCCGTGTCTACCTTGAGGCGCCCGCCTCCGACACGCTGCTGTCCGCGCTTCCCGAAAACCGACGTGCCACGCTGATCGCACATCAAGAGGGAGAGCGGGTACACCGCTTCGACATTCATCTGCAGGGGGAGAAAGAGACGGTCTTCCTTGACTTCCACCGATGACAGCAGCACGGGGGACACCGGCCTGCTCGCTCCCGTACGGGCAGGCAGCGCGGCCGAGACGGCCACCGGCGACCGGGCCGTCCTGCAGGCCATGCTCGACGCCGAGGCCGCGCTGACCCGGGCCCAGGCTGCCGTCGGACTGGCCCCGGCACGCGCCGGGCGGACGGTGACCGCGGCCGCCGGGGCCGACCGGTTCGATGTCCGCTCGATCGCCCTGCGGGCCCGGGCCGGAGGCAATCCGGTCATCCCGCTGGTCGCCGATCTCACCAGGGCGGTGGCCGAACTGGAGCCGCAGGACGCCGAGTTCGTGCACCGCGGGGCGACCAGCCAGGACATCGTGGACACCGCCCTGATGCTGGTCGCCGCCAGGGTCCTGGACCTGATCACCGCCGATCTGGAGCGCACCGCGGACGCGCTCGGCACCCTCGCGGCCGCGCACCGCGACACCCCCATGCCGGGACGCACACTCACCCAGCACGCGGTGCCCAGTACCTTCGGGCTGAAGGCCGCGGGCTGGCGCGCCCTGGTCCTCGACGCCCACGAACGCCTCTCCCGGGTCCGGGCCTCGCTGCCCGCACAGCTCGGCGGCGCGGCAGGCACGCTGGCCGCCTTCCACGCGTACGCCGCCGAGCCCGGCCACGGAGCCGACCTGGGCCTTGATCTGTCGGCCGCGTACGCCCGTGAACTCGGCCTCACGAAACCCGAGTTGCCCTGGCATGTGCTGCGCACTCCGGTCGCCGACCTCGGCGGTGCGCTGGCCCTCTGCGCAGGCGCGCTGGGCAAGATCGCCGCCGATGTGCTGGTGCTCTCGCGCACGGAGATCGGCGAGGTCACCGAGGGGTCCGGTGGTGGCTCGTCCGCCATGCCGCACAAGAGCAACCCCGTACGGGCGACCCTGATCGCCTCCGCCGCCCGCCAGATTCCCGCGCTGGCGGCCGTGCTCTTCGGCTCACTGGCCGCGGAGGACGAACGCCCGGCAGGCGCCTGGCATGCCGAATGGCAGCCTCTGCGCGAGGCCCTGCGGCTGACCGGCGGGGCGGCCACCGCTGCCGCCGAGCTGAGCGCGGGTCTTGCCGTCCACCCGCACCGGATGCGCGCGAACCTCGACCTGACCGGCGGCCTGATGCTCACCGAGCGCCTCAACGCCCACCTCGCCCCGCTGCTCGGCCGGGAGGTCGCCAAGCAGCTGCTGGCGAAGGCATCCCGGCGTGCGGTCGAGGAGGGTATCGACCTGACCCGGGCGATCGCCGAAGCCCTCGAGTCGAGCACGGAGCCGACCGAAGACCGGCTGCGGGAGCTCGTCGAGCGGCTGCCCGCGCTCACCGATCCGGCCGACTACCTCGGCTCAGCCGCCGCCCTCACCGACCGCGCACTCCAACGCCACCCGCACCCCCGTCAGGACCACCGATGACCCACAGCCTCCACCACCGCGCCGAAGGCCCGGCGGATGCTCCCGTACTGATCCTGGCGCCTTCGCTGGGCACCTCGCTCTCCGTCTGGGGCCCGCAAGTGCCCGTGCTCGCCCGGCAGTTCCGGGTGGTGCGCTGGGATCTGCCGGGGCACGGCGGTTCGCCTGCCGCGCTGCTCCCCGCCGGGTCCACCATGGCCGGCCTGGGCCGCCTGGTCCTCGACCTCGCCGACTCGCTGGGCGCCGGCACCTTCGCGTACGCGGGGATCTCACTCGGCGGCGCGGTCGGCACCTGGCTCGCCGCACACCACCCCGAGCGCGTCACCTCACTCGCCGTGGTCTGCTCATCGGCGTACTTCGGAGGACCCGAAGCCTGGCTGGAACGCGCGGAGTTGATCCGTACGAAAGGCGCCGAGCCGCTGGTCGCCTCGGCGCCCGCACGCTGGTTCACCCCCGCCTTTGCGGCTGCCGGTACCCCGGCGGTCGCCACGCTCGTGGACGACCAGCGGTCCGTCGACCCCGAGGGGTACGCCGCCTGCTGCGAGGTACTCGCCGCGCTCGACCTCCGCGACGACCTGGCCCGCATCACCGCGCCGACCCTCGTCATCGGCGGCCGCGACGACCTGGCCACGCCACCCGTGCACGCCCGTGAACTCGCCGACGGCATCCGCGATGCGCACCTCATCGAACTGCCCCGCGCCGCGCACCTGGCGGGCGTCGAACAACCGCAAGCCGTACTCGGCGCACTGCTGGCACACCTGCGTCAGCCGGCCGACAGCTCCCTGCACGCAGCGGGAACGACCGTACGCCGAGAGGTCCTCGGAGACGCGCACGTCGACAGAGCGATCACTCGCACCACCCCGTTCACCGCCCGCTTCCAGGACTTCATCACCCGCTATGCCTGGGGCGAGATCTGGACCGGCGACACCCTCGACCGGCGCACCCGCAGCTGCATCACCCTCACCGCGCTCGTCGCGGGCGGCCACAGCGACGAGCTCGCGCTGCATGTGCGGGCCGCCCTGCGCAACGGCCTGACGCCCGAGGAGATCGGCGAGGTGCTGCTGCAGTCGGCCGTGTACTGCGGGGTGCCCGCCGCCAACTCGGCCTTCGCAGTGGCCGATCGCGTACTGAGCGAGCACGATGCGAACCGTCATAACGAGGAGGAACTCTGATGCACACCACCGTCGGCATCATCGGCGGTGGCCCCGCCGGACTGCTGCTGGCCCGGCTGCTCCACAACGCCGGTATCGACAGCGTCGTCCTGGAGAGCCGCGACCGCGCGTATGTCGAGCAGCGGCAGCGGGCCGGGATCCTGGAGCAGGCCACCGTCGATGCTCTGCGCGCCGCCGGAGCGGGGGCGCGCATGGACCTCGAAGGCATACCGCACGACGGCATAGAGTTTCGCTTCGACCGCCGCTCCCACCGCATCGACTTCCCCGCCCTCACCGGCGGGCGGAAGGTGATGGTGTACGCGCAGACCGAGGTGGTCAAAGACCTCATAGCGCTGCAACTCGCCGACGGCGGCCCCCTGCTGTTCGGCGCCGAGGTGCGCCGTGTGGACGGCGCCGACACCGGCCGCCCGACCGTGCACTACCTCCACGAGGGCCGGGAGCAGACCCTGACCTGCGACTACGTCATCGGGTGCGACGGCTTCCACGGGGTGGCCCGCGATGCCGTCCCCGAGTCCGTACGGCGGACCTACGAGCGGATCTATCCCTACTCCTGGCTGGGCATCCTCGCCGAAGCCCCGCCCGTGTACGAGGAGTTGATCTACGCACACTCCGAGCGCGGGTTCGCCCTGGCCAGCATGCGCTCCCCGTCGGTCAGCCGCCTCTACCTCCAGGTCCCGAACGGCACCGACCCGGCCGACTGGCCCGACGAGCGGATCTGGGACGAGCTGGACGCCCGGTTCGCCACCGACGCCGATCCCGGCTGGAAGCTGGAGCGCGGCCCGGTCACGTCCAAGGCCGTGCTTCCTATGCGCAGCCACGTAGCCGAACCCATGCGGTACGGGCGGGTGTTCCTGGCGGGCGACGCGGCGCACATCGTGCCGCCGACCGGGGCCAAGGGCCTCAACCTGGCGGCGGCCGATGTGATCGTGCTCGCCCGGGCCCTGATCCACCAGCGGGACACCGGCTCGGCCGAGCTGCTCGATGCGTACTCCGACAGCTGTCTGCGCCGGGTCTGGCGCGCCGAGCACTTCTCGTACTTCATGACGACCACGCTGCACACCGACCCGGCCCAGTCTCCGTTCGAGACCCGGCTCCAGCTCTCCCAGCTCGACCGCGTCGCGACCTCGCCGCACGCCGCGGCCGAACTGGCAGAGAACTACACGGGGTTGCCGCTCGTCTGACATGCCTCTGCCGGCCGGAAGCTGACTGCGCTCCCGGCCGGCTTCGTCCTGGGCCGAGCGAGGTGACCTCAGGCGTCGGAGGCCGTCACGGCAGATGACCCCGCCGTCGAGGGAGCCACGGAGGCGCTTCGACGGCGGCCACCCAACCGCGCCGCGAGCGGGACGAGGGCAATGGCCGTGGCACCGAGCAGTCCGGCCAGGGCGAACGTGGTGAATCCCCAGCTCTCGTTGCTGTTCGCGGCAAAGACGCCGCCCAGCCACGGGCCGACCACCGCGCCGGTCCGGCCGACGCCGGTCACCCAGCCGAGACCGGCGGCACGCTCACTGCCCCGGTAGACGGTGTTGGTCGCGGCATAGACCATCACCTGGGCGCTGAACAGCCAGATCCCGGTGAGGGCCACCACGACGTACGTGACTCCCAGCGGCAGGTGCCCCTTGAGCAGCAGCGCGCCGACCGCGGTGAGGCAGAACCAGATGGCCGAGACCTTGACCGCGCCGAAGCGGTCGGCGGTGCGGCCCGCAATGAGCATGCCCACGATGCCGCCCGCGTTGATGACCAGCAGGAAGCTGACGGACGAGGTCAGTCCGTAGCCGGAGGCGCGCATCATCTGGGGCAGCCAGGTACTCACGCCGTACACGAGGAGGAGGCCGCAGAAGGAGGCGAGCCACAGGAGCGGGGTCGCCCAGCGCGACTCCGGCCGGAACAGGGCCAGTACCGCATCGAAGCGTCCCCTGGCCCCGGCGGCCGGAGCCTCGGCCGGGATGGGCCGCGCCATCCCGTAGCGGTCGGCGATCGCGTCTGCCCGCGCCTTGTCGCCGCGCGCGAGGAGTACGCCGGGCGATTCGGGGAGCAGCTTCAGCAGGAGCGGTATGGCGATCACCGCGGGCAGCACGCCCGCCCAGAACACCCAGCGCCAGCCGGCGGAAGGCGCCAGAGTCAGGCCGAGAGTCGTGGCCACCATGCCGCCGGCGTGGTACGAGGTCATCAGCAGACCGGTGGTCAGTGCGGCCCGGCGCGGCGGCGCGAACTCCATGACCATGGCCAGACACAGCGGCATGAGCCCGCCGAGCCCGAGCCCGGCGATGAACCGCCCGGTCCCGAACAGCGCCGGAGACCCGGCCGCCGCGCAGACCGCGGAGCCGACGGAGAACAGAGCCACGCTGCCGACCAGCAGGGGGCGACGGCCGATCCAGTCGGTGATGTTCCCGGCGGTGAGCGCGCCGATGAGCATGCCGAAGGTGGTCCAGCTGCCGATGGTGCCCGCGCTCGACGGCGTGAGTCCGAGTCCGGAGTCGTCGAGCATGTGCGGCATGACGGCGCCGTAGATGTTGACGTCCATGCCGTCGAAGAAGACGGCCAGCCAGCACAGGGCGAGGACGGGGAGCACTGTGCGGAAGGGGTGACGGCCGTGCTGGGCGTGGTCGGGGAGCGGGGGCGGTGCGCCTGGTGTGCCGGTGGAAGTCATGTCAGTCCCTGGATACGAGCGGCGTGTTCATGGTGTGGCGTCTGTTCGCGTGGTGAACTTAACTTCACTCTTGGTGGGGGTGTGAGTGTCCGCGTGATGAGGCCGGGGTGTCAATGAGTGTGCGCAGGGAGATGTCGACGGGGCGGCTGTTACGGAACCGTCTTCTTTCCCGTGCAACTACTGCGTCTCCTCGGCCGTCTACCAGGCGGAACTCGCACAACGCGCGTATAAGGAGTCGACAGTCGTGGGGGACATACGCAGACGAGGAGTCGTCGCACTCGGGATCACCACGTTGGTGACCCCGCTGACTCTGGTCATGGGGAGCACGACCGCTCAGGCGGCGTCGTGTACGACACAGACCGGGGCGTACCAGAAGCAGGTCGAGAAGTTCCTCGGCCGCCCGGTGGACGGAAAGCAGTCGGCCGCCGACTGCAAGGCGATCCAGGCCTTCCAGACGAAGCACTCGATCAGCCCGAACGCCGGGCTGGCGGGCCCCATCACGTGGGGCGTCATGGATCTCATGAACAAGCAGAAGGCCGTCGGGAAGAACCCGAACAAGGCCGGCAAGTGCCCGACCAACAAGGGCCGCATCGCCTGTGTCGACCTGACGCTCCAGCTCAGCTGGGTCCAGGACGGCAGCAAGCTGGTGTACGGACCGGTCGCGGTGCGTACGGGCCGCGACGGCTACGAGACCCGCACCGGCCTGAAGAAGATCTACTCGCGGGACATAGACCACGTGTCCAACCTGTACGACGTGCCGATGCCGTACAGCCAGTTCTTCGACGGCGGCCAGGCCTTCCACTCGGTCGGCATCAGCGTCTGGGCACCGCCCGGGTCGCACGGGTGCGTGAACATGACCAAGAGCGACGCCGCCAAGTACTGGAGCCTGCTGCGCAACGGCGACGACGTCTTCGTCTACGGTCGCAAGCCCGGAACCTGAGAACCGTACGACCCTGCCCCTTCCGTGCAAGCGCACGGACGGGGCAGGTCTCAGGCCGGACCTGCGCCGCGCCCGACGGGCCGCAGCGAGGGGAGATCGGTGCCCAGCATGGAGTACAGGACCATGTCACGGCGTTCCTCGCCCACCAGCTGCCAGCTGCGAAGCAGACCCTCACGCTGGAATCCGACGCTCTCAGCCGTCTGCGCCGATGCGGCATTCCACGGCTCGACACAGAGCTGAAGCCGCCCGCTCCCATTGCCGCCGGACGAAGGCGGCGCCCGCATCCTGCGAATACGCGGAGGGGATCGTCGTGATCAACGGGATGTAATCGTCACTCGACGCCTCTTGGACAAGAGGCAGATCGCCCAGTTCCCAGGGGCGGAGCACGAGCTCGTCGCCCGCGTTCAAGCGCGGGACATCCAATGGCTGAACCATGATCGCATCCTGCCGCGACAGCCGTCGGGATGCACGCCTGCCTCCAGCGGTCAGAGCAGCTGGGCGTATTCGCGGAACTCCCAGTCGGTTACGTGGCGTCGGAAGCGGGCCAGCTCGTCGCGCTTGAAGGTGAGGAAGGCGTCGACGAACGGTTTGCCGAGTGCCTCGGTGAGTTCGTGATCCGCTTCCAGCGCGTCGAGCGCGTCGCCGAGGTGGGTCGGCAGCTTGGGGGCGCTGGCGGGGTCGTATCCGTAGCCGCTCATCGGCGCGGGTGGCTCGGCTGCCGAGCGGATGCCCAGGTGGACGGCGGCGACCAGTCCGGCGATGGCGAGGTAGGGGTTGGCGGTGGCGTCGCCGAGGCGCATTTCCAGGCGGGCTCCGCTGCCGCGCTCGGGCGGGATGCGCACCATGGCGCCCCGGTTGTCCAGACCCCAGTCGATCAGCCAGGGCGCCGCGGTGTCGGGGCCGAAGCGCTTGTAGGAGTTGATCGTCGGGTTGAACAGGGCGGCGAGTGCGGGGGCGTGTGCGAGCAGACCGGCGATGGCGTGGTGGGCGATGCCGGACAGGCCGTGAGGCTGGTCGGACGCGTCGAAGACGTTGGTGCCGTCCGTGTCGATGACGGATATGTGCAGGTGGAAGCCGGAACCGCCGCCGTCGTTGAGGGGTTTGGCCATGAAGGTCGCCAACCGGCCCTCGGCGCGGGCGAGTTCCTTGACCGCGGCCTTGAAGCGGAAGGCCCGGTCGGCAGCGTCCAGGGCCTCGGAGTGGTCGAGGTTGATCTCGAACTGCCCGCCGTCGAACTCCCGGTTGCCGCCGCTGACCCCGATGCCGAGGTCGTGCAAGTGGCGCAGCGTACGCAGCAGATGTCCGTCCGGGTCGCCCTTGCGCCCCACGGTGTAGACATTGCCCGGTGTGGCGGCGTAGCGCCGCCAGCCGGTTGACGAGCCGGGGTCGGGGTCGAGAAGAACGTACTCCAGCTCGGGGCCGACCACGGCCGTGAGCCCGCTCTCGGCCAGTTGTCCGGTGACCCGGCGCAGCAGGTCGCGGGGCGATTCGGGGGCGGGCAGCCCTGTTTCGGGGTCGCGAGCGTCGCCGATGCACCAGGCCACCCCGGGTTCCCAGGGGAGCGGGACCAGCGTGCTCAGGTCGGGCCGTACGGCGATGTCGGGCATACCGGCGTCGAGGCCGCCGGGGATGTCGGAGTGGTCGCCCAGGGCGCCCGTGTGATAGATCGCTCGACAGAAGGCCAGGCCGTGGCCGGTTGCGCTCGGCAGGTGGTGGAGCAGGATGTCCCGGCCGCGGTCGGAGCCGATGAGGTCGGGGTAGGCGATGCGCACGACGTCGATGCCCTGGGCGGCGAGCGCCTCGATCTGCTGCTGGATCTGTCCGGACTGGTCAGTACTCACCGTCGGTCTCCTCGGATACGGGCAGAACATGGCGGTACGTCGGGAATTCTCGCCCGTATCACCATGGTGCACATGCGATCTGTGCCTCGAACGGACTGCGTGCTGCCGAAGGACGGCTCACAGGGATTCGTTTGAAGCCAAACAATATTGCGGAGAGGGCTCCCTTGCAAGAGGTGGTCCGCAATGCGGACCTGGCGAGAGGGGTGAGGGGTTAGATTTGGGTGCAAACGAACGAAGTGGGGCGGAGTGCCGCCCGTGACCGAGGGGGAGCCAGTGTCCGGCCACCGATCCATTGTCGAGACCGAGAAGGCCGTCCAGGCGAAGCTCGGCGACTTCCGGTTGCAGCGAGAGCAAATGGCGGCCGTTGCCAACATTCATCGCGCGGCAGCTGCCGTCCGGCAGCATCTGGAGAACTCGGTGCTGCGTCCCTCCGAGCTGACCTGGACCGGGTTCGTGGTGCTGTGGGTGCTCTGGATCTGGGGCGAGACGGAGACCCGTCACGTGGCCGAGGAGGCGGGCATCACCAAAGGCACCCTCACCGGTGTCGCGCGGACCCTGGAGTCGCGGGGGCTGGTGTCGCGTTCGACCCATCCCGAGGACGGCCGACGGGTGCTGCTGTCGCTGACTCCTGAGGGCGAGGCGCTCATGGAGCGGCTCTTCCCGGCGTTCAACACCGAGGAGGCGTTCGTGGCCTCGCGGCTCAGCTCCGAGGAGTGCCTGCGACTCGCGGACGGCCTGCGTGCCATCGTCGCCCAGCTCGAGGAGCATGGCGAGGAGCGTCGACTGGAGTTGCTGGGCGGGGCCGAGCCCGCGCCGCGACGCTCGGGTCGGCGGCCGCGGGCCTGACCTGCCCGGTGTCCCGGTCTCCGCCCGGGTGTCCGTCGCTGTCCATCCTCCTGTGGGTGGCCCTCCGCCGCGGTCGTGATGGAGCGAAGCATGACTCAGGTCCCTGCACACGCCGCGTCGCCGAACACGCCCGGACGCAAGGGGCTGTCGCTGGTCGACGTCGTTGCCCAGTCCGTCGGTTTCATCGGCCCGGTCTTCTCCGTGTCAATCCTGCTGCCCCTGCTGGTCGGCGTGAACGCCGCAGGCCGCGGGGCCGGGGCGGCCGCGCCGCTGGCGGTGCTGGTCGCCACGATCGGCATGCTCGCCCTCGCCTGGATCGTCGCTGCGTACGCCCGCCGGGTGAAGGCGGCCGGGTCGCTCTACAACTACGTGACCCTCGGCCTCGGCCACCGCGCCGGAGCGGCCGCGGGCCTGATGTACTACGGCGGCGTGATCCTCCTCGGGGCCGCCCTCGGCACGCTCATCGGCGGCTACCTGCACGACACGCTGCAGGCCGAGTTCAAGGTTGAGCCTCTGCCGGTATGGGCCTGGCAGCTGCTGCTCCTCGTCGCCCTGCTGGCCGCCGTGTGTATCGGCGTCGAGTTCTCGGTGCGCAGCCAGCTCGTACTCGCGCTCGTCTCGATCGGTGTGCTGCTGGTCTTCTTCGTGTACGTGATCGTCAAGGTCGGCGACGGCAACAGTGCCAAGGCATTCGTCCCGGACACGGCCCAGGACGGGTGGGGCGGGATCCTGCTCGCCGTGCTGTACGCGGTGCTGCTCTTCACCGGGTTCGAGTCGGCAGCCAACCTCGCCGAGGAGGCCACGGACCCGCAGCGCCATATTCCCCGGGCCGTGATCTTCTCCGTCCTTGCCTCGGCCGTCTTCTATCTCCTTGGCACGTACGCGCAGGTCGCAGGCTTTCACTTCAATCTCGATGCCATGGCGGAGGCGGCCGGTGCTCCGCTGAACATCCTCGCGGGCGGCGGGCCCGGCGGCTACGGCTCCACGGCGTGGGGGCGCCTGGTCGAACTGGTCATCCTCCTCGACATGGCAGCCGTCTACCTGGGCGTCTCGGTCTCCGCGACCCGCGGCGTTCTGACCATGGCTCGCGACGGCTGGCTGCCGAGGCTGCTCGCCGCGGTGAATGCCCGCCGCTCCACCCCGACCGGTGGCGCAGTATTCGTCGGCGCTGTCTACCTGGCTGTCATCGGGATGTCCCATCTCTTCCCCAAGGCGGTTGCGCTGCCCAGGGCGCCGTCGTACATCGCCACCTACTCGTGGTTCTCCACCTTCGGCATCTTCTGTCTCGTCGCCATCTATCTGATGATGGCGATCGGCGCCCCGCGCGGCCTCCGGGACCACGAGCGGCCGTGGTTGGTGTGGCTGTGCTCCGCGGTGGGGGCTCTCCTCACTGCCGGGGCGCTGTTCGGCGCGTTTTACAAGGTTCCCTCGCCCACGGTGTACGCCACGTACTTCGCCCTGGGCTGGTTCGCGGTCGCGGTGGTGATCGCCCAAGTCGTCGGCCGGCGGCGGTCGGCCGCCTGAAGGGCTTGCGGGAATGCCGCCTCTCAGGGGTATCGTATGGATCCAAACGATTTCTCTCGCCCCACCCCGACAGAAGGAGGCGCCATGGCCGGCGTCCGCGGATTCTTCCACCCCAAGACTGCTACCGGCGAGTCGTCCCTAGTCCCCTCGCCCCCGTGGTACTACTCCGGCGACCTGATCACCATCGAGTACCGGACCGATCCCGCACGGGTCGCAGAACTGCTGCCGGAGCCGCTGGAGTTGGCCGACGAGGACCCGGGCGCGGTCGCCCTGATCTGGGCCGACTGGCAGTCCTGCAGCGGCTCCAAGGAGGAGCTGCTCGACCCGGTGCGCTCGCAGTACAAGGAGTGCTTCGCCGTGGTGCGCTGCATGTACCGGGGGAAGACGTACTCCCGTTGCATCTACATCTGGGTGGACAAGGACTTCGCCATCGCGCGCGGCTTCCACCAGGGGTACCCCAAGAAGCTCGGCTCGATCCACATGACGCGTCCCCATCCGTACGGGCCCGCGCCGCGGATCGAGGCCGGAGCGGCCTTCGGGGCGACTCTCGCGGCAGCCGACCGGCGGCTGGCCGAGGCCGTGGTGACGCTCCGGGAGCCGACCGCCCGGAACGGGTTCGTGAACGGTCACCCGATGGCCCACCACCGCTGGCTGCCGTCGGTCGAGAAGGGGAAGGGGCTGGCGCTCGACGAGCTGATCGAGACCGGCGCGGCCTCCTTCGAGGCGGGCCAGGCCTGGGCGGCGGACGCGGATCTGACGCTCTTCGACGCCCCGACGGAAGAACTGGCGCGGCTGGAGGTGCAGGAGCTGATCGGTGCCTACTACCGGCAGGTGGGCGTGTGCTGGGACGGCGGCACCCTGCTGGAATCCGGTACCTCGGGCGCCGAGTAGCAGCCTGCGGCGTCGTACCGCGAGCGGGTGAAGGCTGCGGACAGCGGCCGGAGCGGACCTACGGGGCGGCGACGCCGGACTCCTCGGAGAGGGGCTGCTCGGCCCAGATGGTCTTGCCGCGTGCGTGGTAGCGGGTGCCCCAGAACTGGGCCAGCTGCGCGACCATGAACAGCCCGCGTCCTCCCTCGTCGGTCTCCAACGCGTGCCGCACATGGGGTGAGGTGCTGCTGCCGTCGGAGACCTCGCATATCAGGTCGCGGTCGCGGATCATTCGCAACCGGATCGGCGGACTGCCGTAGTGGATGGCGTTGGTGACCAGTTCGCTGACGATCAGTTCCGTGGTGAACTCCAGCTCCTCCAGGCCCCATTCGGCCAGCTTCCGGGTCGCGAGTGCACGTGCCTCGGCCACCACCTCGGGCTCGGACGCCAGCTCCCATGTGGCGTGGTGGTCCGCATCCAGCCCCCGCATCCGCGCGACCAGCAGTGCCACGTCGTCGAGCGGGCGGGCCGGCAGCAGCCGGCGGATCAATGCGTCGCAGATGGCGTCGAGCCCGGGAGACGAGGTGAGGCGGGGCTCGGACAGGGCCTCGCGGAGCCGTTCGGCAGCAGTATCGGCGCTGTGATCCGGCGACTCCACCAGACCGGGGGAGTACAGCACGAGCAGTTCTCCGTCGTTCAGCGTCACCTCGGTGTTCTCGAACGGAGGCCCGCCCCGGCCGAGCGGAGGCCCGCCGGGCAGATCGAGGATCTGGACCCTCCCGTCCGCGGACGCCCGCGCGGGCGGCGGATGGCCGGCGCGCGCCAGCACGCACCGCCGCGAGATCGGATCGAAGACCGCGTACAGGCATGTCGTTCCCGCCGCGCCGCTGGTGAGTCCTTCGGCGTGCTCGTCGTGGAACCGGTTGACCTGGTCGTCCAGATGGGTAAGCAGCTCCTCGGGTGACAGATCGAGGTCGGCGAGCGTCCGCACGGCGGTGCGCAGCCGTCCCATGGTCACCGCCGCGTGCAGGCCGTGCCCGGCCACGACTCCCACCACCAGCGCCACGCGCGCGCTCGACAGCGGGATCACGTCGAACCAGGAACCCCCCAGCCCGGCATGCGCGCTCGACGGCAGGTATCGCGACGCTGCGTCCAGTGCCCCCAGCTCCGGCAACCGCTGCGGAAGCAGACTGCGTTGCAAGGCCAATGCCGTCTCCCGCTCCCGGCTGTAGCGACTCGCGTTGTCGATGCACACGGCAGCACGTGCCACGAACTCTTCGGCCAGCAGTACGTCATCGGCCTCGAACGGATGCGCCCGCTCGGAGCGCACGAAGACCGCCGTACCCAGTGCGGCGCCTCGTGCGAACATCGGGACCAGCAGCCAGGAATGGACGCCGTACTCGCTCACTGTCGCGGCCCGGCCGGGGTCTGCTTCCGCGAACTCGGAGATCAGTTCGTCGCCCGACTTCAGCGTGGGCTCGCCGCTCGCAAGCGCAAGCGTGAACAGTGATCCGGACCCCGAAGCGAAAGGGTCGATGTCCCCCATGGGAACCATGGCCTCGCTCCGTGCACCCGGTGCGACCGAGCTCGCCGCGCGGCGCATGGGCATGGCCCCGGGCACCGGACCGGCCACCGGCTCCTCGCCGCCGAAGACCGGGTCCAGCAAGTTGACGTAGGCGTGGTCGGCGAACTGCGGGACGGCCACCTCGACGAGTTCTTGCGCGGTCTTCAGTACGTCCAGCGTGCCGCCGATCCGTGTGCTCGCATCGTTGACCAGCGCGAACCGCTCCTGCGCTCTGGCTCGTTCTGTTACGTCGACCACGGCATGCGCCAGTGCGATCACCTCTCCCGTCCGGCTCCGGAGCGGAAGGATGGATTCGGACCAGACGTGCTCACGGTCGGGGTCGTCGGGGGTGCGGCCGCGCACCTCCGTCTGGAGCTGTGCCTCACCGCTCTGAAGGACCTGCCGCTGCCGTGCCTCGAAGGCCGCCATGTCCAGCAGACCGGGAGGCGCCACGTCGGCCATGGTGTGTCCCATGAACTCCTTGCCCGCGAACGTCCCCCTGCGGCGCTGCGCGTCGTTCTGGGCCAGGAAGCGCAGCCGGGTGTCGAAGACATCGATGATCATGGGTGACTCGGTGAACAGCCCTCTCAGGAGCGCATCGCGGAGTTCGTGCCGTCGTGCGGCATCGGCATCCATCACCTGGATCAGCCACTGAGGGTCACCGCCCGTGGACACCATGGCGCGTGCCTGCAGGGTGACCTCGATGCCGCGTCCGCTCCGGTGTCGCAGGACCGCCTCCCCCAGCTGGACCACCGCGTCCACCCCGCACCGCCCGACGAGGCCGGCTGCGTCCGAGGCGTTGTGCAGCAGGTCGGTCCCGCGCCACCCCTGGACCTCCTCCGCCGCATAGCCGAGCAGGCGCTCCGCAGCCGGGCTCAAGCTGATCAGCACACCATGCACATCCAGGACGGCGTAGGCCTCATCGTCCGGCTCCGAAAACAGACCGGCAGCGTCGTGGAATACGGGGTTGTGCATCACTCCGCCCCACTTCTTGATCTGAGGCACTCAGTTCCCCGGGGCCTGGGCCAATTGTCTCTTTGGTCCACTTCTCGTGCAGCCTGCGAGGCGGGATGCGAAGCGGCTGTCCTGAACTACGGGCGCGCTTGTTCGACCAGTGCCTGGAACAGGGCCCGGCTCCTCGCGTCGGTGGCGGTGGTGTCCTCCGGGTGCCACTGGACGGCGATGAACCAGCCCGGTGAGCCGGGCCGCTCCAGCGCCTCGACGGTGCCGTCCGCCGCCCGGGCGGTGACGGTGAGGCCGCGGCCGAGCCGGTCCACGCACTGGTGGTGGTAGCAGGACACGTCGACCTTGTCGTCCGTGAGGGCGTCGGCGAGCAGTGAACCGGGCTCCACCGTCACCGGGTGCTTCATGTGGCGGTGTTCGCCGTCCGGGCCGCCCATGTCCTGGCGGAGGGTGCCGTTCAGGGCGGTGTTGACGATCTGCAGGCCGCGGCATACGGCCAGGGTCGGCACTCCTGTGCCCAGTGCGTGGCGGGCGAGGGCGAGGTCGAAGGCGTCCTGCTCGTCGTCCACGTCGTAGACGTCAGGATGCGCCACTGCGTCTCCGTACCGGTGCGGGGCGATGTCGCCGCCGCCGGGGAGCAGCAGCGCGTCGCAGCGTTCCAGGCGGTCGGCGACCTCGGTGGGATTGGCCTGGCCGCCGGGGGAATGGGGATGCATGGTGAACGGCTCGCCGCCGGCCTGGTAGACGGCCTCGACCAGGGCGCGGGCGTTGACCTCGGCGGCGTACCGCAGTGCGGAGGTGGTTGCGGAGAACCGGGCCGGGACGGCGATCAGCGGGCGGTGCGTCACAGCTGGATCCATGTGGTCTTGAGTTCGGTGAACTTCTCCAGGGCGTGGGCGGACTTGTCCCGGCCGTTGCCCGATTGCTTGTAGCCGCCGAAGGGGATGTTGAGGCCGCCCTCCTCGTAGCAGTTGACCCACACCGTGCCCGCCCTGAGCTGCCGGGCAACCCGGTGGGCTGTGGAGAGATCGGCGGTCCACAGTCCGGCTGCCAGCCCGTACTCGCTGTCGTTGGCCAGTGCGACGGCCTGCTCGACGGTGTCGAAGGTCTGGACGGACAGCACGGGGCCGAACACTTCCTCGCGGGCGAGCCGCATGCGGGGCGTGACCTTGTCGAACACGGTGGGCTGGAGATGGAAGCCGCCGTGGTCGGGGAGTGCGGATCCGCCGCTACGGAGCCGGGCCCCGTCCTCGTGGGCCGCGGCGATGTGGCCCAGCACGCTGTCGAGCTGGCGCGCGGTGGCGATCGGGCCCATCTCGCTGGCCGGGTCGAGCGGGTCGCCGACGCGCAGGGTGCGGGCCCGCTCGACAACGGCGTCCACGACCCGCTCGGCGATCGAGGAGTGCACCAGCAGCCGGGAGGGCGCCGTGCACATCTCACCCGCGTTGAAGAAGATGCCCCAGGCGGCGGTCGTGGCTGCGGTGTCCAGATCGGGCGCGTCGGGCAGCACGATGTTGGGTGATTTGCCGCCGAGTTCCAGCCAGACCCGCTTGAGGTTGGAGTCGGCGGCGTAGTGCAGGTAGTGGCGGCCGACGGCCGTGGATCCGGTGAAGGCGAGCACGTCGACGTCGGGGTGGAGCCCGAGGGCCCGGCCTGCGGTGGGGCCCCGGCCGGCGACCACGTTGAGCACGCCGTCCGGGAGTCCGGCCTGGGCGCCGAGCCGGCCGAGCCGCAGCGCGGACAGCGGGGTCTGCTCGGAGGGTTTGAGTACGACCGTGCATCCGGCGGCCAGCGCCGGGGCGAGCTTCCACGTGCCGAGGGTGAGGGGGAAGTTCCACGGGACGACGGCGGCGACCACGCCGATCGGCTCGCGGGTGACCAGGGCGAGTGCGTCGGCGCCGGTCTGCGGGGCCTCGTCGAGGAGTTTGCCGGCCAGTTCGCCGTAGTAGCGCAGGGTGTTGACCACTGCCCGCAGCTCGATGTCGTACGCCTCGGTGACGGGTTTGCCCATCTCCAGGCTGATCAGCAGGGCCAGCTCGGTGCGGTGCTCCTCGACCAGGTCGGCGAAGCGCTGCAGCACCCTGCCCCGCTCGGCGGGTGACAGGCGCGGCCATGGCCCGTGGTCGAAGGCCCGGCGGGCGGCGGCGACGGCGCGGTCGACCTCGGCCGGGCCGCCGTCGGACACCTCGGCGAGGACTTGGCCGTCGCGGGGGGAGATCAGTGGGAAGACGCCGCTCTTGCCGGGGCTGTCGCCGCCGTCGATGAGGTGGTGAACGGGCGGCACGAGACGTGCGGCCAGGGACAGCCACTCCGCGTGGGTGGTCGGTGGCATGGAACCTCCCGGAATTATGTTTGGGTTCAAACGATAGCTTGAGGCCCTCTGGGGTGGAAGGTCTTGACCGGCCCGCCGGGGGCTGGCTAGTTTATTTGGAGCCAAACGATTTGGAGCGTGCAGATGTCTGAACGGCATGAGACAGAAGTGGCGACGGTGGCCGGGGTCGCCGTGGACACCCGTCACTGGATCGACGGGAAACGGGTCACCTCCCTGGCCACGTTCACCGACACCTCGCCCATCGATGACGTCCCGCTCGCCGAGATCGCGCGTGGCGGCGCAGCCGAGGCGGCGCTCGCTGTCGACGCGGCCCGAGCGGCGTTTCCGGCCTGGGCGGCGACCTCCCGCGAGGAGCGGGCCCGCATCCTGCACGCGATCGCCGACGGTGTGGAGAAGCGCATCGAGGAGCTGTCGGCCGTCGAGACCGCCGACAACGGCGCGCTGCTGCGTTCGCACCGCCGGGGCGTCATCCCTCGCGTCGCGCACAACTTCCGTTTCTTCGCCGACTGGCTCCTGACCCTCGGCCACGACGACTTCGAGACGCGCGGCCACACCAACCACGTCTCCTGGGACCCGGCCGGCGTCTGCGCGCTGATCACGCCCTGGAACGCGCCACTCATGCTCGCCACCTGGAAGGTCGCTCCGGCACTGGCGGCGGGCAACACCGTCGTCCTCAAGCCCGCCGAATGGTCTCCGCTCACCGCGTCCCTGCTCGCCGACATCGCCGCCGAGGCCGGGCTCCCGGCCGGAGTGCTCAACGTCGTCCAGGGCTACGGCGAGGAGGTCGGCGCCGCCCTTGTCTCCGACCCGCGAGTGGCCCGGATCAGCTTCACCGGCTCCGTCCCCACTGCCCGCCACATCGCGGGCGCGGCAGCGGCCAACCTGGTTCCCGTCAGCCTCGAACTCGGAGGCAAATCACCACTGTTGGTCTTCGCCGACTCCGACCTCGAGCTGGCCGTCGAGCTGGCCGTCGGGCAGTACGACAACGCCGGGCAGGTCTGCCTCGCCGGAACTCGGCTGCTCGTCGAGTCGTCCGTCGCTGAGGAGTTCACGCAGCGGTTCGTCGCCAAGGCCGCCGCACTGCGCCAGAGCGATCCTCGCGACGAGACCACCGACATCGGCCCCACCATCCACGCCGAACACGTCGCCCGCGTCGACGGCTTCGTACAGCGCGCGCTGGCCTCCGGGGCCCGAGCGGTGATCGGCGGCGGACCCAACACCGAGCTGGGCGGCCTCTATTACCGGCCGACACTCCTCACGGACGTGGCATCCGACGCCGAGATCGTCACCGAAGAGGTCTTCGGCCCTGTGCTGACCCTGCAGACCTTCGACACCGAGGAGGAGGCGGTCGCGCTCGCCAACGGCACCCGCTTCGGACTCGCCGCCACCCTCGTCACCGGGGACCAGGAACGCGCCCGCCGGGTCACCGGGCAGCTGGTGGCCGGCACCGTCTGGGTCAACTGCTTCTTCGTACGGGACCTTCGGGCGCCCTTCGGCGGCTCCCGCCAGTCCGGTGTCGGCCGCGAAGGCGGCACCTGGAGCTTCGACTTCTACTGCGACGTCAAGAACACCGTCACCGCGCCGAGGGGATGGCAGCACCATGGGTGAGATCGTCGGGGCCGGGATCGTCGCCCATGTGCCCACCATCATGCTGCCGGAGGCCACCCGCCGGGAGCTCAACCATGGCGAGGACACCACCCTCGTCGCCGGTCTTGAACGGCTGCGCCGTGAGGTCTTCGAGACCGCCGACTACGACACCGTGGTGCTGCTCGACTCGCACTGGGCCACCACCGTGGAATTCGTCGTCACCTCGCACGACCGCCGCGCGGGCCTGTTCACCTCCGAGGAACTGCCGCGCGGGATGTGCAGGATCCCGTACGACTTCCCCGGCGACCCCGAACTCGCCCACGCCATAGCCGCACACGACGAGAAGCGCGGCACCTGGATCACCCCGATCGACGACCAGTACCTGCCGATCTTCTACGCCACCGTCAACGTGTGGAAGTACCTCGGTGTCGAGGGCAAGCGCTGGATCTCCATCGGCGTCTGTCAGACCGCCGACACCGAGGACTATCTCCGGCTCGGCCGGGCGATCGCGGACGGCATAGCCGCCACTGACCGCAAGGTCCTGTTCATCGCCTCGGGCGCCCTGTCGCACACGTTCTGGCCGCTGCGCGAGATCCGCGACCACGAGGCCGGCGACCTCAGCCACATCTTCACCCCCGAGGCGCGCGCGGCCGACGAGGAGCGCATCGCCTGGTTCAAGGACGGGCGCCACGACCGGGTCCTGCAGACCATGCCCGAGTTCATGGCGTACAAGCCCGAGGCCCGCTTCGGTCACTACCTGACCATGGCCGGTGCACTCGGTGAGGAGCGGCTCAGCGCTCCCGGCCGGCTGTTCAGCGCGTACGAGAACTCGGTCGGAACCGGCCAGGTGCACATCTGGTTCGACCGCCCGGCCGCCGGCTGGACCGCGCCGCGCGCTGCCGGCGCCGTACGCCACGACCCGCACCACCACGTCGACCCCCACCACGCCCAGGAGCCCCTGAATGCCTGAGTACCGCCGTATCCTCCTCGACGGCGCCGTCTTCGAGGTCGTCCGCGAAGGCGACGAGCTCGTCGCAGCCGACGGCCGCCGTGTGAAGACCGTCGATGCGCACCACCTGCCGCCGGTCGTCCCGTCCAAGGTCGTCGCGGTGCACCTCAACCACCGCAGCCGGGTGGCAGAGTTCCAGACCTCGCTGCCGCCCGCGCCCACGTACTTCCACAAGCCCACCTCGTCGCTCACCGCGCACGGCGGAGCGATCGTCCGCCCTGAGGGCTGCCAGTACCTGAACTACGAGGGTGAGGTGGCCATCGTCATCGGCCGCACGTGCCGCAACGTCTCGCCCGCCGAAGCCGCGGGCTACATAGCCGGCTACACCGTCGCCAACGACTACGGCCTGCACGACTTCCGGGACACCGACGCCGGCTCCATGCTCCGCGTCAAGGGCGCCGACACGCTGTGCCCGCTGGGCCCGGGCCTCGTCACCGACTGGGACTTCCACGGCAAGCGGCTGCGCACGTACGTCAACGGCGAGGTCGTGCAGGACGGTTCCACGGACGAGATGGAGTGGGACATGCACTATCTCGTCGCCGACATCGCCCGCACGATCACCCTCTTCCCCGGCGATGTGCTGCTGTCCGGTACACCGGCCAACTCCCGCCCGGTGCAGCCCGGCGACGTGGTGGACGTCGAGGTCGAAGGTCTCGGGAGGCTGACCAACCACATCGTCACCGGCCCTGTCCCGGTCCGTGACGACTGTGGAGCCCAGCCCACCGCCTCCGAGGAGGTCCTGTCGACCGCCTTCGGCGGCGACTGGGAGTTCCGCGGCATCCGCCGGCCCCAGCGGCCCTGACCCAGTACGTACGGACAGGAGGGAACAACCCCATGGACTTGCGCTACTGGCTCCAAGAGGCCGTGACAACCAACGAGGACTGGACCGCAGGCTTCAGCACCTACTCCAGGCATCCGTCACTGCGGGTCGACGACGCCCGGTTCGCCGCTGCGTTCGAGACGTTTTCCGAGCGGCTGAAGGACAACTACCCGTTCTTCCATCCCCGTTACGCCGGTCAGATGCTCAAGCCGCCCCACCCGGCCGCGGTGGTGGGCTACCTCACGGCGATGCTGATCAACCCCAACAACCACGCGCTGGACGGCGGCCCGGCCACCGCGCAGATGGAGCGCGAGGCCGTCCAGCAGCTGGCCACGATGTTCGGCTACGACACCCACCTCGGACACCTCACCACGAGCGGCACCATCGCCAACCTGGAGGCGCTGTTCGTGGCCCGGGAGCTCCACCCGGGCAAGGGCGTCGCCTACAGCACCGAGGCCCACTACACGCACGGCCGCATGTGCGGCGTCCTCGGCGTGGAGGGACACCCGGTCCCGGTGGACGACGGCGGCCGGATGGACCTCGACGCGCTGGAGAAGCTGCTGCGCACCGGCCGCATCGGCACGGTCGTACTCACCGCAGGCACCACCGCGCTCGGCGCCGTCGAGCCGATCCACGAGGCACTGGCGCTGCGCGAGCGCTACGGCTTGCGCATCCATGTCGACGCCGCCTACGGAGGGTTCTTCACCCTGCTGGCAGGTGCGGACGGCCCCGAGGGGCTGCCGGCGGCGCCATGGCGAGCCATAGCGCAGTGCGACTCGATCGTGGTCGATCCGCACAAGCACGGCCTCCAGCCCTACGGATGCGGCGCCGTCCTGTTCCGCGACCCGTCCGTCGGCCGCTTCTATCTGCACGACTCGCCGTACACCTACTTCACCTCCGACGATCTGCACCTGGGCGAGATCAGCCTGGAGTGCTCCCGCGCGGGCGCGGCCGCCGCTGCCCTCTGGCTCACCTTCCAGCTCCTGCCGCCCACCAGGGACGGGCTCGGGCAGGTGCTGGCGGCCGGGCGCCGAGCAGCGACGAGGTGGGCCGACCTGATCGAGAAGTCGGAACACCTGGAGCTCTACCAGCCCCCGGAACTCGACATCGTCAGCTACTTCCCGATCACAGAGCCCCTCACCCTGTCCAGGGTCGACGAGGCCGCCGGGCGGATCCTCCAGGCCGGCATGACGGACCCGGCGGACCCGGTGTTCCTGAGCACCCTCCGGATCGGGGCCGACCGACTGACCGCCCGTCACCCGAAACTCGTCGCCGACACCGACGGCGCCCGCATCCTGCGCAGCGTGCTGATGAAGCCCGAATCCGAGGGGTACGTGGAGCACCTCCACCACCGCCTGGAGCAGCTCGCCCGCGCCTGAGGGCAGCCAACCACTGAGGGAGACAGCAGGTGCGGGCACTGATCATCGAGCATGAGCACGTATCCACACCGGGGTACGTGGGGGAGCGGCTGGCAGACAGGGGCTATGACCTCACCGAGCTGGTCGTCGTCCCTGAGGAACGCTTCACCGATCCCGGCGTTGAACCTGCCTTTCCCACGGCCGAGGAGTACGACCTCGTCGTGGCGCTGGGGGCGCCCTGGTCGGTGGACCACGTCGAGCTGATCGGGCCGTGGATCACGCCCGAACTGGACCTGCTGCGTGCGGCGCACGCAGCAGGGGTGCCGGTGCTCGGGATCTGCTTCGGCGGCCAGGCTCTGGCGACCGCGCTCGGCGGCCGCGTCGAGCGCTCGCCACGCTTCGAACTCGGCTGGACGTGGGTCCACACCGACGATGCCCAACTCGTCCCGGAGGGGCCGTGGTTCCAGTACCACGGAGACCGGTGGCGGCTGCCGCCCGGCGCGCGGGAGATCGCGCGCAACGGCGTCTGTTCCCAGGCGTTCGTGCACGGCCGCAGCATGGGCGTGCAGTTCCACCCGGAGCTGACCCCGGCCACGCTCGAGCAGTGGCTCGTCCACGGCGGTGAGGTCCAGGCGAAAGAGCTGGGACTGGACAGCGGTGCACTGCTGGCACGTACGCGGACCGAGGCCCGGCATGCACGCGTGCGTGCCCACGTCCTGGTCGATGCCTTTCTTGCCCTGCCCGCTGGGTAACGAGGGCCAACCCTTGTGAAAAGTCATTTGGAGCCATGCGGTTTTCCCAGCAAGTCGTAAGGGCCCAAACGAGCAAACCCTTTCAGGCCATCGGCCACCTCGGTTGCCACGGCCTCGTCCCCGACCGACGGGAGTGCCAGTCATGGCCGTCGAACAGCTCACCACCCCATCCACGGACAGCCGGTCGAGACAAGGCATCGGCGTCTCGCACATCGTCTTCTTCGTCGTCGCGGCGTCCGCGCCACTGACTGTCGCGGCGGGGGGAAACCCGCAGGCATTCGCGGTCACCGGCGCGGTGGGCTACCCCCTCGCCTTCCTCGTCCTGACCGTCGTCCTGATCATCTTCAGCGCCGGATACGCCGCGATGAGCCGGCACATCACCAACGCCGGCGCCTTCTACTCCTACGTCGCCCAAGGACTCGGCCGATCGCTCGGCGTCGGCACCTCCTTCGTCGCGCTCGTGTCCTACAACGCCATGCAGATCGGGATCTACGGCCTGTTCGGGTTCACCGCTGCCGACCTGTTCAAGTCGAAGCTCGGCCTCGACCTGCCGTGGTGGGCGTACGTCCTGGCGTGCATAGCCGCCGTCGGCGTACTGGGCTATCGGCGCATCGACCTCAACGCCAAGGTGCTCGCGGTCCTGCTCGTGATCGAGACCGTGACCGTGGTGGTCTTCGACGCGGCGCAGTTCCTGGACCCCGGCCCGCAGGGCATCTCGGCCACCCCGATGTCATGGAGCGCGCTCTCCACCGGCGCGGTCGGCGCAGCCTTCTGCTTCGCGATGGCGGGCTTTATGGGATTCGAGTCGGGCGCCATCTACGGCGAGGAGTGCCGGGAACCGCGGCGCACGATCCCGCGTGCCACCTACGCGGCGGTCATCCTCATGGGCGTCTTCTATGCCCTGTCGGCCTGGGCACTCGCGGTCGGCGCGGGACCCGACCACATCGTCGGCTCCGCCCAACAGCAAGGGCCCGGAATCTTCTTCGCCCTCGGCGAGCAGCGGCTCGGCAGCGCCTTCGGCGACATTGCGAACGTCTTCTTCCTCACCAGCCTCCTCGCGGCCATCCTGTCCTTCCACAACGCCGTCGCCCGGTACTCCTTCGCCCTCGGACGAGAGCGTGTGCTTCCCGGCGCGCTGGGCGCCGTCCACCCCCGGCACAGCTCACCTCACGTCAGCTCGCTCGCCCAGACCGGACTTGCGGGCCTGACCGTCATCGTGTTCGCTGTCGCCGGCCTCGACCCGCTGGCGACCCTGTTCACCTGGCTCACCAACCTCGGCGCTCTGGGAGTCATCTTCCTGCTCACGGTCGTCTCCGCCGCCGTCATCGGGTTCTTCGCCCGCGACAAGCGCGGCGAACGGCTCTGGAGCCGCGCGGTCGCCCCGGTCCTCGGCGGGATTGCCCTCGGCGCCGTCTTCGTCACGGCCCTGATCAACTTCGACGTGCTCCTGGGCGCGGCGAAGGACTCGTCCCTGACCTGGATCCTGCCCGGGGTGCTCCTCGCGGCCGGAACCGCCGGAGTCGCCTACGGGCTCTTCCTCAAGTCCCGCCGCCCGCAGGTTCACACCGGCATCGGCCACGGCGCCGAGGAGGGCACGCACCTCTCCGACAGCCACACACCCGGGGCTCCTGCCTAGCGCGTCAGTCGGGCGCGAGCGGTGATGTGCGGCGGTGGTGCGATGCCGACAGGGAGTGCGGGGTCCGCTGCCGGGTGGCCGAAGGTGGTGACCATGGGCAGGACGCCGGCCCAGATCCCGAGTTCGGCGTCCGGCCCGTCGCCATCGTCGGGGGCGCCGGTGCGCACCTTGACCGAAGCTGCGTCCAGGGACAGCGCGAGCAGGGACGTCGCCGCAAGTTCCTTCCGGTTCGGCTGCCGTGCATAGTCCCATTGGCCGGGCGCGGCGTGTTCGGTCAGGCAGCGCAGCCCGGAGAGTTTCTCCTCGGGGTCGGTGATCACGCGGGGGACGCCGTAGACCATTGCGCAGCGGTAGTTGACGCCGTGCTCGAAAACCGAACGTGCGAGGACAAGGCCGTCCACGTGCGTGACCGTGACGCAAACCGTGGTCCTTGGCGAGGCGATCAGGCTGCGGCTGGCGACCGAGCCGTGGAAGTACAGGTTCTGCCCGTCCCTCCCGTAGACGGTCGGCACCACCATGGTCTGCCCGTCGACGACCACACCAAGGTGGCAGACGAAGCCTGCGTCCAGGATGGCGTCCAGTACTCCGCGGTCGAGGCTGCCCTGCTCCGGCAGGCGGCGGTGGCGAGTGAGTTCTGTGTCCGGCAGGGAGGTCGGCCGTTGGGTGTGTTTCACGGTGCCACGTTACTGATATCGACACTTGGAGCGCCAGTAGCCAACGAAATCAGTTGAAAGGGCTTGCTTCAGCGACTGAATCATTTGTTGTGGAGTGTGTTCCAGTTGCAGGCGGTGCGGGCGGCTCGCGGCCACCGGCTGCTCCAGCCACCGTCGAGTTGACGGCGCCGATCATCCGGCGTAGTCCGGGATGAGGGGTGGATCAGGAGTTCCGTGAGGGTTTCGAGAGGAGTCCGATCATGCTCGGCGATCTGCTCGGCGAGGAAATGGGAGAGACCACCGGAATGCGGGTCCTGCCCACCGAAGACGGCCACGCCGCAATGGAAGTCTCCTTCCAGGCAGTGGGCACGCTTCTGAGCGCGGCGGTCAAGGACATGGGGACGTACGAGTCGTACGTGCGACCCGACGGCACGCTCGTCGGCGACGGCCAAGGGATCATCATGACCCAGGAGGGAGAGACGGTCACCTGGCACGGCCAGGGCGTCGGGCACTTCACCGACAGCGGCGGAGTGAACTGGCGAGGCTCTATCTTCTACGACACCGCCGCCGCCAAGTTCGCAGAGCTCGCAGGGACGGCGGGCGTGTTCGAGTTCGACACCGACGAGAACGGAAAGGTCGCGGCCAAGGTCTACGAGTGGAAGTAGCGCCGCGGCGCCTGCCCGTTGTGCTCCCGGGTGGTTGGGGCCTGCCCTACGCAGGGCGCGAGGCCGTGGGGCCGGTTCGGCCGACCCGGCGGTGGTCGCCGGGAGCGGGCGCTCGCGCAGGAGCAGACCCGCGGTCAGTGCCACCGCGGCGGCGGTGAGGCCGTGGACGCCGTACGCCGTGCCGGCCGATCCGTCATTGCTCAGCACGATCACCATGTCTCCGGCGGGAACGAACCTCCTCGTCGTCGAGGTGCTCGACCAGCACCACGTGTCGGGGTGTCGTCAATGCTCCGCGTCAGGACCGGGCGAGGACGCAGAACTCGTGGCCCTCCGGGTCGGCCAGGCACGTCCACGGGACGTCGCCCTGGCCGAGGTCGAGATCGGTGGCGCCGAGGGCCCGCGTGTCATGCCGGCGATCCTATGCACCCGCTCTGCAACGACATCCGCAGATACCGTCGCCAAACAGTCACACCTGTTCGTGGGCCTGAGCAGCAGCTGCGGGACTGAACACAAGAACCTTCCAGGGAAGTGCGACGTGGAGGTGAAGCCCTCGCGGGAGAGAGCAGCCGGCGGGTGAGGGAGTACGCCCTGCGGCCCACCGACACGGTGCATCTCGTCGATTGGCGGCGGGGGCCCGCCTGGAGTGCCACCGAGTCCGACCCGTACGTACGGGATCTGGCCGTGCGCGGGGTGCCGCGGTGCGAAACTCTCGGGATGACCTCAGAGACGATCACCGCGGCGGCCGCGGGCACCTGGAAACTCGGCGACCTGACGGTCAACAGAATGGGCTTCGGCGCGATGCGCCTCACGCATCACGCCGACGGCACCCCGAGCGACCGCGACCGGGCGATTGCGGTGCTGCGCCGGGCGCGCGAGCTCGGCGTGAATCACATCGACACGGCGTCGTTCTACTTCTCGGCGCTGCGCTCGGCCAACGAGCTGATCAACCGGGCGCTTTACCCGTACGCGGACGACCTGGTCATCACCACCAAGGTCGGCCCGGGCAAGGACCCGTCGGGCAACTGGCTGGGCATGGCCCGCCCGGATCAGCTGCGCGGCCAGGTGGAGGAGAACCTCCGACAGCTGGGCCGGGACCACCTGGACGTCGTCAACCTCCGGGTGTTCCACCCCGAGCAGTTGCTCTCTGAGCACTTCGGTGTCCTGGCCGACCTCCGCGCGGAGGGGCTGATCCGGCATCTGGGCGTCTCCAGCGTGAGCCCCGGACAGCTGGCGGAGGCTCAGGCCGTCGCGCCGGTGGTCTGCGTCCAGAACCGCTACGGCATCGGCGCGGAACAGCACCGCCACGAATTCCTGGACGTGTGCGGTGAACAGGGCATCGCGTACGTGCCGTTCTTCGCCATCGCCGGCGAGGGACGGGAGGCCGGCGCGTCCGCGACAGACACCGACGCGGTGCAGACGGTGGCCCGCGCCCATGGCGTCTCGGCCGCACAGGTCCGCCTGGCCTGGACCCTGCAGCGCGGGCCCCACGTGCTGGCCATCCCCGGCACGGGCAACCCGGACCACTTGACGGAGAACGTGGCAGTGGGGGCGCTGCGGCTTTCGGCGGAGGAGACGGCGCTGCTCAACGCCTAGGCGATCATCGTGCGCTGCACGGACCTCTAGACTCGGCGAATGGCGAAGTACTTCGACGTGCACCCCGAGAACCCTCAGCGGCGCACCATCAGCAGTGTGGCTGACAGCATCCGATCCGGCGCGCTCGTCGCCTACCCGACGGACTCCTGCTACGCGTTGGGATGCCAGCTGGGCAGTCGTGACGGCATCAGCCGGATCCGCTCGATCCGGAACCTCGACGATCGTCACCACTTCACCCTTGTGTGCCAGAACTTTGCGCAGTTGGGTCAGTTCGTGCAGGTCGACAACGACGTGTTCCGCGCGATCAAGGCAGCGACGCCGGGCAGTTACACCTTCATCCTGCCCGCGACGAAGGAGGTGCCGCGCCAGTTGCTGCACCCGAAGAAGAAGACGGTCGGGGTCCGGATTCCTGACCATGCCGTGGCCCAGGCTCTGCTCGCCGAGCTTGGGGAGCCGCTGCTCTCAAGCACCCTGCTTCTGCCCGACGAGGAGGAGCCGATGACGCAGGGCTGGGAGATCAAGGAACGGCTCGACCACGTGGTGGACGCCGTGATCGACTCGGGTGACTGCGGCACCGAGCCGACCACGGTCATCGACTTCTCCGGCGGCGAACTCGAGATCGTACGCCGGGGGGCAGGCGACACCGCGCGGTTCGAGTAGCCGCCTCGTTGGCCGGCGCGCTGTTCGGCACGGCGGCGCAGACGGCCAAAGCCCAGCGCCGGCCTGACAAGACCGTGACCGCGAGGTGCAATGGTCCTGGGAGGCGCCATGAATGCGGTCGCGGAAGTCGAACAGGCTCGGGACGCCTTCGGTCGCCAGGCGTGGCGGGATGCCTACACCCGGTTCTCGTACGCAGATCATGAGGAGCTGCTCGGGCCCGACGACCTTGTGCTATTGGCTGTCGCCGCCTTTCTGGTCGGTTGCGACGCCGAGTGCGCTGCGGCGACGGAGCGGGCGCATCACGAGTACTTGCGTCTGGGTGAGGCGCCTCAAGCTGTGCGGTGCGCGTTCTGGCTGGCGGTGCCGCTTCTCCTGAAGGGCGAGATGGCCCGTGGCGGAGGCTGGCTCGCCAGAGCGCAGCGGCTGATCGACGACGGGCAGCTCGACTGCGTGGAACAGGGCTACCTGCTGTTTCCCTCTGGGCTGCGCCTTGTCGAGGAGGGCGATTTCACGGCGGCGTACGAGACTTTCACCGAGGCCGTCAAGATTGGTGAGCGTTTCGGGGACCCGGACCTCGTGGCCATCGCCCGGCACGGCCAGGGCCGGGCGCTCATCAGCACCGGCGAGACAGCGGCGGGTCTGGCCCTCCTCGACGAGACGATGGTCGCGGTCACGGGCGGCGAGTTGTCGCCGATCATGACCGGGCTGATCTACTGCAGCGTCATCGAGGCATGCCAGGAGATCTTCGACCTGCGGCGCGCGCAGGAGTGGACGGCGGCGCTGTCCCACTGGTGCGCCTCCCAGCCGGATCTCGTGCCCTACCGCGGCCAGTGCCTGGTCCATCGCTCGCAGGTCCTGCAGGTACGAGGGGCATGGCCGGATGCGATGGACGAAGCAGAGCGGGCGTGCAGACGGCTCTCCGACCCGCCGGGCCAGCCTGCCCTCGGCATGGCCCTTTACCAGCAGGCCGAGCTGCACCGGGTGCGCGGTGCGTTCGCCAAGGCGGAGGACTCGTACCGCAGGGCCAGCCTGTCCGGTCACCCGGCGCAGCCCGGACTGGCACAACTACGGCTGGCCCAGGGCCGGGTCGACGCGGCCGTCGCAGCGATCCGCGGCGCGGCGGACGAGATGCCGGACCGGCTGGGCCGGGCGAAGGTGCTGGCCGCGTATGTGGAGATCATGCTGGCGGCCGCCGACGTGGTCGCATCCCGGACCGCGTCGGACGAGCTGTCTCAGATCGCCGCCGACATCGGCGCCCCGCTGCTGCGTGCCATCGCCGCCCACACGCGCGGAGCCGTGCTCCTCGCCGAGGGCGATGCCGCAGCGGCACTCGACGCCCTGCGTGAGGCATGCCGGGTATGGGGGGACCTCGAGGCGCCGTACGACTTGGCTTGTTCCCGCGCCCTGGTAGGACTTGCACGGCAGCAACTCGGCGACGCCGACACGGCTCAGCTGGATCTGGACGCGGCGCGCCACGTGTTCCGGCAGCTGGGCGCGGCACCCGACCTGGCCCGGCTCGACGCGCCGGCCGGCGGCCGCCCCGACGGTGGCGCCGGGCTCAGTCCCCGTGAGGTCGAAGTCCTGCGGCTCGTCGCAGCCGGCAAGACCAACCACGCGATTGCCGCCGAACTCGTCATCAGCGAGAAGACGGTGGCCCGACATGTGAGCAACATCTTCGTCAAGCTCGGGCTCTCCTCCAGGTCCGGGGCCACGGCGTACGCGTACGAGCACGACCTGGTCTGACGGCGACGATCGGCTGCGCAGAAATACCCATCGCCTTTGGGCACCGCTTTTGGACGGTTATCCCGATGCCGGGATGCCTCTCGGGTTCCTAGTGTCGATGGCAAAGAACGCGAGAGGGCGATACCGCGAGAGGGCGATGACGATGTATGACACACAGGCAGAAACCATCGAGACGGTCGTCATCGGTGCCGGCCAGGCAGGTCTCGCGGC
Source organism: Streptomyces sp. NPDC005408 (assembly GCF_040606445.1). NCBI lineage: Bacteria > Bacillati > Actinomycetota > Actinomycetes > Kitasatosporales > Streptomycetaceae > Streptomyces > Streptomyces sp. NPDC005408. The sequence goes on from NZ_JBEXEX010000019.1 coordinate 140,433, forward strand.
CGGCTACCACCTCGCCGGGCGCGACCGGCCGTTCGTCATCCTGGACGCCAACGCCAGGGTCGGCGACAACTGGCGATGCCACTGGGACTCCCTGCGCCTGTTCAGCCCGGCACGCGTCGCCTCGCTCCCCGGGATGCGCTTCCCGGCGCCGCCGATGTCGTTTCCCGGCAAGGACGCGATGGCCGACTTCCTGGAGTCGTACGCCGCGACCTTCGCCCTGCCTGTACGCAGCGGCCACCGGGTCACCCGGGTGGGCCGCGACGACGGCAAGTACGTCGTGACGACGGACAAGTCCTCCTTTGTGTGCGACAACGTGGTGGTCGCCTCCGGCACGTTCGGCCGGACGCCGTACGTCCCCGACTTCGCCGACAAGCTCGACCCCGGCATCGTGCAGATGCACTCGAGTGCGTACAAGAACCCGGATCAACTCCAGCCCGGCGGCGTGCTGGTGGTGGGAGCGTCACACTCGGGCGGGGACATCGCCTTCGAGGCGGGCTCGGCCGGACACCCGACCGTGCTCAGCGGCCCCATCCACGGCGAGGTGCCGTTCAACATCGAAGGCAGGCCGGCGCACGCGATCTTCCCAGTCCTGTGGTTCCTGGCCCAGCATCTGCTGACCCTACGGACCCCCATCGGCCGCAAGATGCGCCCCGAGGTCAGAGCCCACGGTGGGCCGCTGATCCGGATCAAGCGGGCCGACCTCTCCCGGGTCGGCACCGAGATGGTTCCGCTGCGCACTGTCGGCGTCAGCGACGGTCGTCCGGTCCTCGACGGCGGCCGTGTGCTGGACGTCGCGAACGTCATCTGGTGCACCGGGTTCCGGCAGGACTTCTCCTGGATCGACATCCCGGTCACGGATGACGACGGCTGGCCGGTCGAGGAACGTGGTGTGGTGCCGTCATCGCCGGGGCTGTACTTCGTCGGCCTGGCCTTCCAGTACGCCTTCGCGTCCATGCTCATCGGAGGTGTCGACAGGGATGCGGAGCATGTCGTCAAGCACCTCACGGGCAACGCCGTAGGCCACCGGCCCAGGGCGAAGGCCCTCGCCTAGCGTCCCGCGGGCGGAAGTCGTGAACGCGACGAGAGCCCAGCGGCGACATGTGCACGGCCACCTGGCGCGCGCACAGCTGCAGCGGGCCGACGGACGGTACGACGAGGCGGAACGCGAACTGCGGACGGCCCTCCGACTGGCCCGCAGCACGGCCGGCCCGGCCTCGCCCGAGGTGGCCGAGGCGGCGTCCGCCCTGGGCATCCTGCTCGAGTCGCTGGGCAGACCTCCCGAAGCCGAAGGAGTCCTTCGCCTCGCGGTGGACATCTACGAGCGCCTCTACGGCCCCGACGATTCTTGCCTCGCCCGGCCACTGAATGCCCTGGGCGCGGTCCGCCAACGACGCGGCGACCTGAGTGAGGCCGAACGGCTCTACCTGCGGGTGATCGGCATCATCACGAGCACGCCGACGTGACGGGCGCCCGCCACGCCGACCGTGAGCGGCGCAGGTCCGCGTCAGGCGAGCAGCGGACAGGCCGTGGAGCCGGTCAGGCGCCACCGGTACGGGCCGCAGTGACCGCCACCGTTGCGTAGCGCATCGTGAAGCTGCCTCCCACCGCGTCGATGGCGGTGCCGATGCCCGCCAGCACTTCTGACGGAAGCTACGGCCATGATCGCCTCCTACCTCACCACCGAGCGCGAACTGAGCAGCATCGCGGCGGGTGCCGACGTCGATGCCCTCGCTCCCGCGCTGATCGGGACCGGGCACATGCTCTTCGCCGAGCGGAAAGGCGACCCGCCGGAGGTGGGAGCCGTCCGCAAGGTCGTGACCGGGGTCATCGCCGGTGTCGTGCGACAACCGCTGCGATAAAGGATCAGGGCGCTATTGCATAATTATGCGATGAATGTCATAGTTTTGCTATGCGTAGCGCCCTACCCGAGGAACATGACCTGATGACTACTGGAGCCCACCCCGATGCTCCTGCCCCCCGAGCGAACATCGCCCTGGCTCGCGACTGCGACGAGTGCCGCGGCTGGGGGAGCGTGGTGAAAGACGGCCGCTACGAGCTCTGCCCCGTCTGCCAGACCCTGACCGCCTGACCCGGCCGCGTGTTCCGGCCCGCCGTGTGGCGCGCGGGGCGCCCCATACTCCCTCGCTGTTGACCTTGGTCCCGTGAACGGCCTGGTCACAGGCGGTTTCCCGGCTGCTCGCCCGACGGGAAACAGGAAACCCGTCGACCCCCGGTGCGCACCGGCGACAGGCTGAAGTCGTCAGAACGAAGCAAAACCTGCAAGGGGGAAGACCATGCGCAAGATCTTCCGCGGTGCTGCCGCGCTCGCGACCACGGCCGCGGCAGTCATGGCATTGAGCGGCACGGCCGAGGCCAAGCCTGCCGACTGGGCCGGATGCCCGGACGGGGCAGTCTGTATCTACCCGCAGAACCAGAACCCGGCCGTCAGCCCGAGCCAGATCTTCTGGAGCTACGGACCGCACAACCTGAGCAACCAGTTCGGGAACCACTGGGTCCTCAACAACCAGACCGGCGGTGCGACCGCGAGCCTGTGCACCGGCTACAACGGCGCGGGCTGCGGCGAGCGCATCGCCCAGGACCACGGCGTGTACGCCGACCTCTCGCCGATCAACTCGATCACCCTCTACCGGCCGTAACCTCCTCTCTGCATGACAGCTTCCGGAGCCGTGGTTCGGCGGCTCCGGAAGTTCCTGTTTTCCCTGCTCGGCCACTGCGCGGAAGTCGCCCAGCGCGGTCAATCAGCCCGCCGGGCGGCCGAGGCACACGGCTACGAGACCAGCGAGGGTCGACCGCGAGAGCAGGTGGACCGCCCGTCTCGCTGGGGAGACGCCGACCGCGTGCCGGGGGAGCCGCAGGCGGAGGGCCCGGGGCAGCGTGGCGAACACCAACGGCGGTTCGATCGTCAATGCCTCGCCATCGACCCCGATGGCCACGGGCCCGGCGGAGCGCACCTCGAACCGCTCCGCCGTCCACTGGCGCCAGCCGGGGAACCGCCGCACCTGCCCGGCCGCCTGCAGGGTCGTGAACCGTAGGGCTTCGGCCGCGTCGCTGATCGTGAGCGTGACCACGCCGAGCGTCCCGGAGTCCATGTGCTCCCGGGTGCCGCGGCCTTCGAGGCGGTCCATCTGGTAGGGGCCGTTCGAGACGAGGATCAGCTGCGCCGTGAAGTGCGGGGCGCCGTCCGGCTCCGCGAAGCGCAGGTCCGGGGGGACCGCGTCCGGACCCAGGAGGTCGGGGAGTGTCTCCGCGGCGGTTTTGAGCTTGGCATCCCGGTACTCGGGCGACTGCACGAGATGCGCGTACAGGCCGAGCGAGGCGTTGTTGACGAACACACGGCCGTTGACGGTCGCCAGGTCGATCCGCCGCTCCACCCCGTCGGCGAACGCGTCGAGAGCGCCGACCACATTGTTACGGTCCAGTCCGAGGTCGAGCGCGAGATGATTGCGCGTGCCCGTGGGGACCACGACGTGCGGGATGCCGTGCCGCGCGGCGACCTCAGCCACGATCGCCTGCGAGCCGTCCCCGCCGGCCATGCCGATCGCGTCGGCACCGCGGGCGACCGCATCCTCGGCGAGTTCTCGAAGGTCCTCACCCGGCTTCAACAGGACGCCCTCGATGCCGCGGCGGCTGCATTCGTCCGCCAGGCCGAACCGCTCGACCTTGCCGCCGCCGGACTTCGGGTTCATCAGCAGGATCGGGCGGGCCGGCTTCGCGGCAGGCCGGCGAGCCGCCGCGACGGGCCTTCCGTGTCGGCGCAGGGCGACGCGCGCCGCTGCCGCGGAGAGCGCCGCCAGCGCGATGGCCAACGCGACACGCGCCACGCTCAGGTCCGCAATGAATGCAACAGCCACCAGCAGTGCCAGCGCCAGGACGGTGCCCAGGCCCGCCACCGCGCGTCGCAGTCCTCTGCGCGAGACCGCGTGCCAGCCGGCCGTCACCCCGACCAGCAACGCTACGACGGCGGTCACCAGGGCAGCCCAGTTCAGGACCGCTCCGACGAGGAGGACGGTCAGCGCTACCGGCAGCGCAGCAAGGGCGAAGAACGCGGCGAGGCGCTCGGTGGGGCGCGGCCGGGCGGGCCGGTCGTGATCGGCCACTGGGGGAGGCACCTCCTGGGTCAGTGGCGCGGCGGGCGCTCCGCGGTTGCTGTCAGGTTGTCCGAGGTCAGGCTGTCGACCCTGGCTCCAGCATTCGCCCATTCGGCGATGTCCGCTCCCCGAAGCACGCGGCGAAGGTGGCCGGACTGACGCTCGGTCACGCGCGGAGCTGATCCGGCGCCGCCCCCACCATCCGGTGTCCACTGGATGCTGAGAGACTGCCTCGCTATGGGGTCTTGGGGGACGTTGGGACCGGCGATGTTGTCCCTGGTGGGCGTTGCGCTCGGTGCGGGCGGGTCGTTGTTCGGCCAGTACTTGGTATCGCGTACGAACGCTCGGCAGCTCGACGCGCAGGAGTGGGCCGCGCACCGTGCAGAGCTCAAGGAAGTGATCCTGAAGTTCCTCGGCGTCGCGGCCCAGATCAGTAAGACCAGCGCTGCCGACTCGCGCATCGGCGCGACGGACGGCGTGTCAGACCGGATCGTCGACGATCTGTGGCTGGCACAAGCCGAGATCGACCTGGCAGCCAGGACCGAGCCGTTGCGGGGAGCCACCTATCGTTATGCACTTCGCCTGGCGGCAACGGTCCGTGGCGAAGCCGTCGATGTGGAAGCCCTGCGCGAAGCCCAGGTTCACTTCATGGATGCTGCGTATGACGATCTGTGGCCCAGTCAGCGCCGATCGGCCGGGAGGACGAACGCTCCGTGACGGATCATTGTCGGTGAGCCTGAACCCAGCCAGGACAGCAGGCAACCGCGCGCACCGTGGGGCGTCAACTTCCACTGCCACCCGGCCAAGTCGGCCGCAGGTGCACTGAGGGCGGACGCCGTGATTCTGCGCTGCATGGTGGGTCTGGTGTGCGCTGCTGTGGCTGTGGGTGTCAGGATGAAGCCATGAGTAACGTGTTTTTCGACATCACCATCAATG
>NZ_JBEXEX010000020.1:0-129463 GCF_040606445.1 Streptomyces sp. NPDC005408
AGGAGCCGACGCGGAGCGTCGGCGACTGACGACAACGCAGCGAGGTGCCGTGCCAGGGCACGCGAGCCCGGCAAGATCGGCCGGACAGGACCTAGGGAGCACACCCCAGCTCGGTCTTGCGCTGGTTGAGCTCGTGCAGTGCCGCGACGAGTTGACGCCGCTCTTCGTCGTCAAGATCCCCATGGAGAGCCTGCATTACCAGGTCGATCTCGTCGCGCAGCCCTGGGCACTCGGGATGCTCTGGGCTCTGCACCGAAACAGTGAATCCACCGGGGATCCCTCCCGTCACGTCCACCGTCGTCTGTTCGTCCGTGCCCAGCGAGAACGATTCGCCGACGCCGAGTGCCTTGGCCGTCCGCAGGTATACCTCGGTCGTACCGGCTACCTCGTACACGATCACGCCCTCGCCCGGGATACCCGAGGACGCATACGACTCGCGCTCATAGTCGTCGACCCGGAGGCGTGCTTCCGCTAGAAAGTGACGCCCGGTCACCCGGGAGCGGATGCGGACAGCGGAGTGCCGGCCGGGCGTTGGCGGTTGCCCAAGCCCGATTGCGTGCAGGCTGTGGTGGGTGGTGCTGCCGTGGACGTGGTTGTCAATCGTTGCCGGGTCGAGCCATTGCATCGCCATCTTCGTGTGGGCGCTGGGGTGCGTACCGCACGAGCAGGCCATGTTGTCGAACCGGCCGAGGTTGGGGTCGGTGAGGTGCAGGTCGCCGAATTCTGTGAGGGCGTGCAGGAGCTCCATCCCCCATGCCCCGACTCCCTCGTCGAGGTTGCAGCGAGCAGTATTGGTGATCCCGTTGCGGGGCGTGTCGTGCCACCAGGCGAAGCCGCTGCGGTCGGCTCCGCCGCTGACCAGCACGACGAGCGCGGAGGTGTACCCGTGTCCGGCGGGGAGCGAATCGATAGCGGCTTCACGGGTGCGGGCGTCCGGTGCCATCGCGACGGGAAACACGGTGGCCTCGAAGTCGGCCAAGCCGTACGAGATGGTGTTGATGTATCGCCGGAGCGAGCGGTCGATGCCGGTCGTGGGGTGGGGGTCGTACCAGACCCGCGCGGCCACTTGATCCCGGAAGTCCGCTGGTGGGTTCGTGTCCACGGTGAGGTCGAGGGTGGGGATGACGGCCAGTCGACGCGTGCCGCGCCAGGGAGCGTGCATCGCCAGGGCCTCCTAGGTGCCTTCCAGCGCGTCTGCTGGGCGCTTCCTGTCAGGTTTGCGCGAACAGCACCCAATTGTCCGTCGTAACCTTAAGGGGCATATGCGGTCGCGGATTGGCGCGACATGTCGGACGAAGGCGCGGCCGCCCCGAACAGCGCAACGGTCCTTCGGCGACACCCGCAGCGCCAGGCGTCTGCCGCCGTGTTCGAAGAGGCCGCCGACGGCATCGCGGCCGCCCTCACCGAACGGCGCCACTCCCTTCGTGCCGGCTGGCACGGCGAGGAAGAGGGCCGCCCGGCGGAGGCGGACACGGAGCAGCTGCGCGCCGCCCTGCAGGCCTACCGCGATGTGACGGAACGGCTGTTGCACATCTGAACCGTGGCAAGCAGGCCACCCCGGCGGCGTCGCCGGGCCAGGCCTCAGTCCTGGGCCTTCGGGGCAGCCTGCTGGACGACCTCGAAGGACCACAGCGCGGAGCCGGTGGCGGCGGGCTTGGGGCGCTCGCCGCCACCGGCGCCGCCCGGCCCGCCCTGGCCACCGCCGTGGGAGGCCTTCATCGAGCCCTCCATCCAGGCCTGGAACGCGGCCTCGTCACGCCAGCGCGTGTACACGAGGTACTGATCGGTCCCCTCCGCAGGCCGCAGAAGCTCGAACCACTCGAAGCCGTCGGAGTTCTCCACCGACCCGGCGCGGGCCGCGAAGCGCTTCTCCAGCACCTCGCGCTGCTCCTCGGGGACCGTCAGGACGTTGATCTTCACAATGCTCATGCGTCCATCGTGCCTCACCGTTCACGATCAGTGGGAGCAGGACTCCCGCGCCACCTTGCCCGGGTTGCTGTCGGCGCTTCCCCACGCCGCCGCGTTCGCCTCGAACTTCTGCTGCAGCTGACTGTCCTTGGCGACCTCCACGAGACCGCCGCCCTGATCCGCCCACACCGGATAGTCGGCGTGCCGGTACTCATTGGTGTACGCGGAAATGACGTCCTTCAGACCGCCCTGGTTGTTGTACATCGAGTGGCTGCCGTACCCGACGAAGATCCGCGGGTGCTCCAGGCCCTTCGCCGCGTGTCCACGGTCGCTGTTCCAGCTCTCCGCATCGCCCCAGGCGACGACGCGATGGCCGCCGTGCGCGCTGAGCAGGAGCCGGTCGCGGGTCCAGACATTGCCGTTCTTCCGCCAGACGACCTCGACATGCTCGAAGTCGTGCCGGTGTCCCGAGGGCCGGAAGCCACTGGTGGCCTGATAGATGGTGAATGCCACGCGGATTTCGTCGGGGTTGCATTTCTGGACCGTGTAGTACGTGGGGAACGGCGCGCCGTGCGGCGCGCAATCGCCGTCGCTGTTCGGCCAGTTCTGGACATTGCCGCCGTCCGTCGGATCGCCGTTGCCGTCGAAAGCCGACTCGGGCCAGCACGGATCGTTGCGGTTGGCGCGGGCGAAATTCCACTGGGGCACGGATTTGGCGACGAAGTCCTGCAGGGTGGCGGGGCCTTCGGGAAGGGGTTCGTTGGCCGACGCTCCCGGGCCGGTGACGAAGAGCAGGCCCGCTGTCAGGGACGCGACCGCGACGGAACCGGTCCGAACGCGGCGGGGTCGGTGGGACATTCATTCCCCTCGTGCTCAGGACATGGGAGAGACACGGTGTTCCAGCGACGTGCCGCACCAGAGTAGGGATGTCGAAGCGGCGGAACCAGATCGGATTCCGGAACGCAACCTTGCTGGTTTTTGGCCGCGGCAAGGCGAGTTGGCGGTCGCCGCCCCGGAAGGCGGCCCTAAAGTGGTCGGCATGCGGGACTCGAAGCCGACCTCGGCTTTCCACTCGGACAACATCACCCCCTCGGCCACCGACACCCTGGTCGGGGTGCTCGACATGCAGGCGGCGAGCGCGGGCGTACGGCGGCTGCGTGACTGGGCGCAGCTCGGGGTGGCCTCGGGGCCCGGCGAACGGGCCGTCGACATCGGCTCCGGTACGGGAGCGGTGACCCGGGTGCTGGCTGAGGCGGTCGCACCGGACGGTGAGGCGATCGGAGTCGAACCGAACCCCGGTCTGCGATCGGTGGCCGAGCAGCGCGCGGCCGACGCGGGCAGCCCGGCGCGGTTCGTCGACGGCGACGCATTGGCGCTGCCGTTCGTTGATTCCGAGGTCGACGTGGTGTGGTGCGAGCGGGTCTTCCAGCACCTCGCCGAGCCCGAGAAGGCAGCGGCCGAGATCGCGCGAATCCTTCGGCCCGGCGGCAGGGTGGCGCTGCTGGACACCGACTGGGCGACCACGATCATGCACCCCGGCGACCCGGAGGTGGTGGCGGCGCTGGCCGATGGGGCGATCGCGGCCGCCGCCAACCCGTACGCCGGGCGGAAGCTTGCGGGACAACTGGCCGCGGCGGGACTTGAGATCGAGGACCTCGGCTCGCAGGCACTCATCCAGGACCCCAGGAAGGTCACCTGGCCGCTCGTCAAGATGCTCGGCGAGACGGCCGTGCGCCGCGAGCTGATCACCAAGGAGCAACGGGACGCGCTGTACGCCGACCTCAGCGCGGCCGCAGAGCAGGGAGCTCTGCACATGTCCGTGACCATGTTCGGCGTCATCGCACGTCGTCCGGTCTGATTCCGGCCCGTCCCCTCACGCACCTCTGCGCCTGCGCCCCAGCCATGTCTGCGCGACGACCACCAGCGCCAGGAAGGCGCCGCTGACGACCTGTTGATACGCGGAGTCGAGCGAGCCGATCTGGTTGATGACGTTCTGGATCACCTTCAGCAGCAGTACGCCGACGAGCGAACCGCTGATGAAACCGAAGCCGCCCGTGAGCAGCGTGCCCCCGATGACCACCGCGGAGATGGCCTCCAGCTCCATGCCGTTGCCCAGGATGGTGACTCCGGAGACCAGCCATGCCGCGTTGAGCGCACCGGCAAGTCCCGCGCACAGCCCGGAGACCGTGTACACGGCGATCTTCGTACGGGCCACCGGTGCACCCATGAGCGCCGCCGCGTCCTCGTTGCCGCCGACGGCGTAGACGTACTGCCCGAAGCGGCTGCGGCGGAGCACGACCGCGCCCAGTACGAAGAGCGCGACCGTGATCCAGACGGGCACACCGACGCCGAGCAGCCGGTCCTGGCCGAGGCGGGCGAAGAAGGATCGGTCGTCGACGAGGAACGTGGTCGAGCCCTCGTCCGTGATGGAGAGAAGGACGCCGCGTGCCAGCAGCATCGCCGCCAGCGTCACGATGAATGGCGCGAGCCTGGCCCGCGCGATCAGCAGCCCGTTGACCAGCCCGATCAGACCGCACACGGCCAGCGGGAGCAGCAGGGCGGCCGGCGTCCCGTAGCGCGAACCCCACGCCGCGAGCACACCGCCCAGCGCGAAGAGCGAGCCGACCGAGAGATCGATGCCGCCGGTGACGATGACGAAGGTCATGCCGAGCGCCACCACGGCGAGAAAGGCCGAGGAGACGGCCATGTTCTCCAGGTTGTCGCCGGTGAGGAACGAGTCGAAGCCCAGCGAGGCGACGAACACCATGACCAGCAGGGCGGCAAGCGCCCCGTGCTGCTGGGCGAGGGCACTCAGACGCTCCGCCCGGCTCGCCCCGAGCGGATCGTCCTCGGTGATGCGCGCGGTGTCCATGGGGCGTACCGGGCTCTCCGTGTCGGTCATCGCTTCCCCCGTTCCCGCGCCGCGCAGACGGCGGCCACGATCACCACGGCCTGGGCGATCTGCGTCCAGGACGGCGGCAGATCGTGCTTGATGAGCGTGGCGGTGAGGAGCTGGATGAGGACGGCTCCCGCCACGGTGCCGCCGATGCGCACCCGTCCGCCGCTCAGCGGGGTGCCGCCGACCACGACGGCGGTGATCGCGGACAGTTCCATCAGGGTGCCGAGCGACGTCGGGTCGCTCGCGGTCAGCCGTGCTGTCGCCAGTACGCCCGCGATCGCGGCGAGGGCGCCGGAGACGACGTACACAATGATCAGGACACGGCGTACGGGAAGTCCCGCCAGCTGGGCCGCCCGGCGGCTGTCGCCGATGGCCAGGAGCTGTCTGCCGAAGGTCGTGCGGCGCACGGTGAAGGCGACAGCCAGCGTGAGCGCGGCGGCGATGAGCACCAGATACGGCAGGCCGAGCAGGTCGCCGGAGCCGAGCGCGGCCATGCCCGGGTCGCGGACGTCCTTGAGCTGCGGCAGCAGCACGAGCGCGAGTCCGCGGCCGGCGACCATCAGCGCCAGCGTGGCGACGATGGGCTGTACGCCGATGAGGGCGATCAGCGAGCCGTTGGCGAGGCCGACAACCATGCCGCCCAGCACGGCGACGACGACTGCGATCCAGGGGCCGTACCCGAGATAGAGCGAGATGAGCGAGGTGGACAGGGCCATGACCGAGCCCACCGACAGATCGACGCCTTCTGTGCCGATGGCCAGCACCATGCCGAGCGCCACGATCAGCACCGGCGCCACCTGCACGGCCTGGGTGCGGAAGTTCTCGGCGGACACGAAGTGCGGGGTGAGCACGACATTGACCAGGAAGAGGACGGCGACGCCGAGATAGACGCCGTACTCCTGGAGCAGTCTCAGCAGCCGTTCCCGGTCGACGGGTGTGCGGCGCAGGGCCAGTTCAGTCATCGTCGCTCCCGCCGGTCGCCGCGATCGCCCGCATCAGCCGGTCCTCGGTGACGTCGTCGCCGGACAGCTCCGCCACGACGGCGCCGTCCTTGAGCACCACCACACGGTCGGACCCCTCGATCAGCTCTTCCACATCGGAGGAGATCAGCAGCACGCCGAGGCCGTCGTCGGCCAGTTCGTCGATGAGCTTTTGCACCTCGGCCTTGGCGCCGACGTCGATGCCGCGCGTCGGTTCGTCCAGGAGCAGCACCTTGGGCTGCATGGCCAGCCAGCGGGCGAGGAGCACCTTCTGCTGATTGCCGCCGGAGAGCTCACCGACTTTCTGGTGCGGGCTCGAGGCCTTGATCCGCAGCCGCTTCATGAAAGTCTCCACGACCCGGTCGATGTGCGCCTCGTCCACAAGACCGAAGCGGGAGAGCCTCGGCAGGGCGGCCAGCGCGATGTTCTCCCTCACCGACAGGCCCGGCACGATGCCCTCCGCCTTGCGGTCCTCGGGCAGCAGGCTGATACCGGCCCGGATCGCGGCGGGCGTTGATCCGGTACGGACCGGGGTGCCCGCGACCACGACACGGCCGGAGTCGGGCGGCAGCGCACCGGCGATGGCCTTGACGGTCTCGGTACGGCCCGAGCCGAGGAGCCCGCCCAGACCCACGACCTCGCCGGGCCGAACGTCGACGGAGACCGCGTGCAGAGTGTGGCGCAGCGTCAACTCCTTAGCCTGCAGGACGGGTTCACTGCCGCGCTCGTGCTCGCCGGTGAACTTCGTCAGGCCCTCGCTGCGCACCTCGCCCATCTCCCGGCCCAGCATCAGCGAGACCAGACGCAGCCGGTCGAGGTCCGCGATGCGCCCGCTGTGCACCACCTTGCCGTCGCGCAGCACGGTGACGGTGTCGCACACCTCGTACAGCTCCTCCAGCCGGTGACTGACATAGACCACCGCGATGCCACGCTCCCGGAGCATGCGGATCACCCCGAACAGGGTGCGCACTTCCCGTGGTTCGAGCGAGGAGGTGGGCTCGTCCATGACGACCACTCGCGCATCGGCGGACACCGCGCGGGCCAGCGCCACCATCTGCTGCGCCCCGACGCCCAGCGAGCGCAGCGGCCTGGTCACATCGACACGTACGCCGAGAGAGCGCAGCGCCTCGGTCGCCTCGCGGTGCATCGTGCGGAAGTCGATGAGCCCGAGACGGCCCAGAGGCTCGCGACCGAGGAAGAGATTGCGGGCCACGCTCATCAGCGGGACGAGATTGACCTCCTGGTAGATGGTGGAGATCCCGGCCTGCTGGGCTTCGAGCGGGGTCGCGAACCGGACCGGCTCGCCCTGGTACGTGACCTCGCCGCTGTCCGGCCGGTACACCCCCGTCAGCACCTTGATCAGCGTGGACTTTCCCGCGCCGTTCTCGCCGATCAGGGCATGGACTTCGCCCGCGCGGGCGGCGAAGTCCACCGAGTCGAGCGCGAGCGCGCCGGGGAAGGTCTTGGTGAGACCCGTGACGGACAGGACGGGTGGCGACGGCATGGTCAGTACGCCTTGCCGAGGCCGGACTTGGCGTTGTCCTTGGTGTACTCGCTGTCCTGGATGACGATGTCCTGCGCGACCTTGTCGCCCTTGGTGAAGGAGTCGAGGGTCTGGAAGGCGAGCGGGCCGAAGCGCGGATTGGACTCGATGACGCCGTTGATCCAGCCGTCGACTATGCCCTGGACGGCGTTGCGGGTTCCGTCGATCGTCACGATCCTGACATCGCCGGCCTTCTTGCCCGCACCCTTGAGGGCGTTGACGGCTCCGAGTCCCATCTCGTCGTTCTCGGCGTAGATCCCGGTGATCTGCGGCTTGGACTGGATGAGCTGCTCGGTGACCTGCTGTCCCTTCTCGCGGGCGAATTCGCCGGTCTGCTCGAAGACGACCTCGATGCCCGGCGCCTTCTCCTTGATCCGGTCCTTGAAGCCCTTGGTGCGCTCGGTGGTGACGTTGTTGCCGGATGCGCCGAGCAGAATCGCGATCTCTCCCTTGCGGCCGGTCGCCTCGATCATCCGGTCGGCGGCGCGCCTGCCCTGCTCGGTGAAGTCCGAGCCGATGAAGCTCACATAGTCCTTGCAGGCCCCGGCGTTGATCTTGCGGTCGACCGTGACGATCGGGATGTGCTTGGCCCCCGCCGCCCGCAGCACGGGTCCCCAGCCGTCGGAGTTGAGCGGGGCGATGACGAGCAGATCCGCGCCCTTGGCGATCAGGTCCTGGACATCGCTGATCTGTTTGGAGAACTGGGACTGGGCGTTGGCGGTGAGCAGCTTCAGGCCCCGGGCCCGGGCCTCGGCCTTGATGGAGGCGGTTTCGGCGATCCGGAAGGGGTTTGCTTCCTTCTCGGACTGCGAGAAGCCGACGGTGGCGCCTTTGAGGTCCAGCTTCTTGCCGCCGAACTGCTCGACGGTGCAGGTCTTCCGGTCCCCGACGGCGGGAGTGGCGACCACCTGCCCCGAGTCGGCGGCGGCTCCCGTGTTCTTGTCGTTCGAGCCCTCGTCCTCCGACTTGGCGCACCCGGCGGCGAGTCCCAGGCTCACGACGAGGCCGGTGGCGATGAGGGTCCTTGTGGTGGTACGGCGAAGAAGTGCGGTCGGCTTCATAGGAGTTCCCATCTCGGCACAGCCCCGGCGCGCAGGGCGCTTCACGGGAGGTTGGCTCTTACGGTCAACTCGGCGTTCCGGAGCACTTTTTACATCGTTGGAAGGAAGCTGTAAACCCTCCGTGCCAGGGTTCATCGAAAACGCTCTCAACGGCGCCCCAGCGTGCTCTCCCGCTCCACCAGCCGGAAATCCGCGGTGAGTTCACGCCCCCCGTGCGTATCGTCGCCCTGCCGCGCGCCTTCCAGACTGCCGATGACCGACTCGACCGCGAGCCGCGCGATGGACTGCTTGTCGGGCGAGACCGTCGTCAGGGTGACCGCCCCGAACCGCCCCTCCGCGATGTCGTCGAAACCCACCACGGCCACGTCCCACGGCACCCGCAGGCCCCGCTCGTGCAGCACCCGCATCGCACCGATGGCGATGAGGTCGTTGTACGCGAAGACGGCGTCGGGCCTGATACCCGCATCGAGCACCTCCGCCATGGCCAGGGCGCCGTCGCCGCGGTCCCAGCCGCCCACCGGGACCACCATGCTGTCCGGCGCCGGCAGACCGGCGGCCGTCAACTCCTCGCGCCAGCCCCGCAGTCGCAGATGGGCCGGCCTGTTCGCGGTGTCCGTGCGGGCGCCCAGAAAGGCGATCCTCGTCCGGCCGAGGCCGAGCAGATGACGTACCGCGGCCCGCGAGGCCGCGACATTGTCGATCGCGATGTGGTCGTACGGCAGGTCGTACTCGCGCTCGCCCAGCAGCACCAGCGGCGCATCGTCCGTACGGCTGCGCAGGTCATCGGCCTCCAGCTCCAGCGGGCTGAGGATCAGCCCGTCGATGACCCGGGCCCGGAAGCCCTGGCTGACGAGGATCTCCTGCTCACGGCTGCCGCGGGTGTGGTCGAGGAGCACGGTGTACTCGTGCTCGGCGGCCGCGTCGATCACGGCACCGGCCAGCTCGGCGAAGTACGGGTTGCCCAGCTCGGGCACGGCCAGCGCGATGATCCCCGTGCGGCCCTTGCGCAGATGGCGCGCCGTCAGATTGGGCCGGTAGCCGAGCTCGTCGATCGCCTGCTGCACCCGGGCCCGCATGGCCGGGGTGACGTGCTGATAGTTGTTCACCACGTTCGAGACGGTCTTGATCGAGACCCCCGCGAGCTCCGCGACGTCCTTGAGGCTGACCCTCACGGCAGTTCCCCTCCGGGGCAAGGCCCCTGGCCGGTCCGTTCATCGATGTACATGCCGTCGACCGGGCCATTTGTCATGACCCTGGACAGCAAGTGGAAGCCGTGCTGTCATGCCAACTGCCGTTCCTTCCAACGTTGTACAGAATCACGCAACGAGCCGCCACCCTTCCTCACCAAGGAGGATCTGTGCGATTGAGAAGAAGACTGGCCCTACTCCTGGCTGCCGTTCTCGGCGTTGTGGGACTCGCCGCGATTCCTGCCGCATCGGCCGCCGACGACCCCGTCGAGCCCCACGGTCTGAAGGGCGAGTACTACACCCAGTCCGCCCCCGGAGCCTTCGACTTCGCCGAGCTCAAGGCCACCGGCTTCGACCCCGGCATCGACTTCGCCAACCTCGAACCACGCCTGAGTGCCGCCACCGGACGGGCGGACGACGTCAGTGTCCGCTGGAGCGGAAAGATCGTTCCGCAGCACACCGGTGCTCACACGTTCACGATCACCGGCGACAACGGATTCCGCCTCTGGATCGACGGACAACTCACCATCGACCACTGGGTCGACGACTGGGACAGGGAACAGACCTCCCAGCCCGTCGAGTTGACCGCCGACCGCGCCTACGACATCAAGGTCGAGTACTTCGAGCACTACGGCGGATCCAATCTCCATCTCAATTGGATCCAGCCCGGACAGCCCAAGCAGCCCGTCCCGCAGTCGGCCTTCCGGCTCCCTGACGGCTTCGACTACGACGGCGCCATCGCCGCCACCGTCCTGAAGGACGGCCGGACCCTGCGCCTCGACTTCGCCCAGGAGCTCGCCGCGCCCCCGGCCGGTCTCACCGACCACCTCCGGGCCGTCATCGGCGGCGCCACCTGGCCGCTCGGCACCGTCAAGGCCGACCCCGCCGGCGCCCGCAGTGTCCTCGTCGGGCTGAGCGAGCCCGTCGTCGGCAACAAGAACGGAACCGCCCCCGGCCTGGCAGATATCCGCTACGACGGAAAGGGCGGCCTGACCGGCAAGAACGGCAAGGCCGTCGGCGCCTTCTGGAGCAGCGGGCCCAACCGCTCGACGTACGAACTGCGCACGAAGTGGGCCGACGAGGTCGGCCCAGGCAACGCACACCCCGAGTACCCGCGGCCCCAGCTGACCCGCGACGCCTGGCAGAACCTCAACGGCTCCTGGCAGTTCGCCGCCGCCACGGCGGGCGAGCAGCCACCGGTCGGCAAGCAGCTCGCCGAGAAGATCCTCGTCCCGTATCCGGTGGAGTCCCAGCTCTCCGGGATCGAGAGGCACGAGGACCGCATGTGGTACAGGCGGACCTTCACCGTCCCCCAGGGCTGGAAGGTCGGCGACGGCAAGCGGCTGCGGCTGAACTTCGGCGCAGTCGACTGGCAGTCACAGGTGTACGTCAACGGCACCAAGGTCGCCGAACACAAGGGCGGCTACGACACGTTCAGCGCGGACATCACCGACGCGCTGAAGCCCGGCCGCACCCAGGAGCTGATCGTCGGCGTCTACGACCCGACGGACGCCGCCAACGGCGAGAACCCGCCCGTCGGCAAACAGCGCCTCGACCCCAGCGGCATCTGGTACACCCCGTCCTCCGGTATCTGGCAGACCGTATGGATGGAGCCGGTCGCCGCCGATCACGCGGACTCCCTCAAGCTCACCCCCGACGTTCCGGGTGAGAAGCTCGCCGTCGAGGTGCGCGGGGTGCGCGACGGAGTCCCGGTCACGGCAACGGCGTACGACGGGGCACGGAAGGTTGGCACCGCCGTCGGCCGCACCGGCGCGCCCCTGTCCGTCCCCGTCCCCGATCCGCATCTGTGGTCCCCGGACGACCCGCATCTCTACCGGCTGAATGTCACCGTCGGCTCGGACCGCGTGGGCAGTTACTTCGGAATGCGCTCCATCGCCGTCGAGAAGGTGAACGGCATCCCACGCACCGTTCTCAACGGCAAGCCGGTCTTCATGATGGCCACCCTCGACCAGGGCTTCTGGCCGGACGGCCTGCACACCGCGCCCACCGACGAGGCCCTCGCCCACGACCTCAGGACGCACAAGCAACTGGGCTTCAACTCGGTCCGCAAGCACATCAAGGTGGAGCCCGACCGCTGGTTCTACTGGGCGGACCGCCTCGGGCTGCTGGTCTGGCAGGACATGCCCGCGATGACCGCGGGTCCGACGCCCAACTCCGCGTCCCGTGCCGAGTACGAGCGCGAGATGAAGGCAATGATCGACCAGCACAGCAGCCATCCCTCGGTGATCATGTGGGTCTCCTTCAACGAGGGCTGGGGCCAGTACGACCAGGCACGCATCGCCGACCAGGCCAAGGCATGGGACCCGACCCGGCTGGTCAACAACATGAGCGGGCTCAACTGCTGCGGAGCGGTCGACGGCGGCAACGGTGACATCGCCGACGCGCACGGCTATCCAAGTCCGCAACTCCCGCGGGCCGATGGCAAACGGGCACTGGTCAGCGGTGAATACGGAGGCCTCGGGCTCGCCGTGCCCGGCCACGCCTGGTCCGTCCAGATGTCATACGTCGACGTCGACCCGGCGGGCTATACCGACGGCTATCTGGCCCGCCTCGGCGATGTGCGCAGGCTCATGTGCCAGGGCGGCAACGGCGCCGTCTACACCCAGATATCCGATGTGGAGGGCGAGCTCAACGGTGTGATGACCTACGACCGCAAGGTGCTGAAGCTGGACGCGAAGCGGGTGAAGGCGGCGCACGACGCGCTGATCCGCGACGCATCGAACCCGGTGCCGTCGGGGTGCCCGGCACCCTGAGCTGTTCGCCGTGCCCGGTCCGCCCGCCTCGTCGCGAGCGGACCGGGCGCCCAGCTGTCAGTCGGCCACTTCCTTCGAGATGAACTCCCAACTGCCGTGCGGGACGCGGTAGACGACATGGCCGGGCTCGGACCGTGCAAAGTCCGCCCCGGGTGGCGCTGCGACATCGCCCTGCCGGGCCGCGGGCACATGGACCTCGGCCTCCGCGCCCACCGGGACCTCGACGGTGAGGCGCAGCCCCGGGCCGGAGCGTGCCCAGTCGACGGCGGCCCGTCCCCGGATCCTGACGAGTGAGCAGCAGATCGCCGACGCCTTCGCCGCGGCCCATCTCGCCTTCGGCGGCGTCGACCTCGTGGTGAACAACGCCGGGATCTCCATCTCCAAGCCGCTCCTGGAAACCCCGGCCGACGACTGGGACATCCAGCACGCCATCATGGCCCGTGGCTCCTTCCTCGTCTCGCGGGAGGCGGCCCGCACCATGACCGCCCAGGGGATGGGCGGCGACATTGTCTACATCGCATCCAAGAACGGTGTCTTCGCGGGACCCAACAACATCGCGTACGGCGCGACCAAGGCGGATCAGGCTCATCAAGTGCGGCTGCTTGCAGCTGAGTTGGGCGAGCACGGCATTCGCGTCAACGGCGTGAACCCGGACGGTGTCATGCGCGGCTCCGGCATCTTCGCGGGCGGCTGGGGAGCGCAACGGGCCGCCGTGTACGGCGTGGAGGAGGACAAGCTCGGTGAGTTCTACGCCCAGCGCACCCTCCTCAAGCGCGAAGTGCTCCCGGAGCACGTCGCCAACGCCGTCTACGCGCTGACCGGCGGCGATCTCTCCCACACCACCGGACTGCACATCCCGGTGGACGCGGGCGTCGCAGCCGCCTTCCTCAGGTGAGCTCCAGGTGACTGCGACCGAGCCGTTCGCTTTCGCCGCCGTCGACCTCGGCGCGTCGAGCGGGCGCGTAATGCTGGTCCGCGTCGGCCCCGGCGTCCTCAAACTGACCGAGGTCCACCGCTTCTCCAACCGCCCGGTGAGGACCGGCTCCACGCTGCACTGGGACATCCTCGCCCTCTACCGGGGCGTACTCGACGGGCTGCGTGCCGCGGCCGATGCGACGGGCGGGCAGCTCGCCGGGGTCGGCGTCGACAGCTGGGCCGTCGACTACGGACTGCTGGACTCCTCCGGTGAACTCCTCGGCAATCCGGTCCACTACCGGGACACGCGGACGCAATGGGTGGCGGAAAAGGTCGCCGCGGTGCTTCCGCCGGCCGACCTGTACGCGGCGACCGGCGTGCAGTATCACTGGTCCGCCGTCGTCGCGGAACCCCTGGGCATCGACCTCTCGCTCTTCCCTCCGCTGCGCCGCCCCGGCGACCCGGCGGGCACGCTCCGGCCCGAAGTGCTGGCCGAAACCGGGCTGAAGGGTCCGGTCCCGGTGACGGTGGTCGCCTCGCACGACACCGCGTCCGCCGTCGTCGGCGTACGCTCCGAGGGCGACGACTTCGCGTACATCGCCACCGGCACCTGGTCGCTCGCCGGACTCGAACTGCCCGCCCCGATCCTCGGCGAGGCGAGCCGGCGCGCCAACTTCACCAACGAGCTCGGTATCGACGGCACGGTCCGCTTTCTGCGCAACATCATGGGGCTCTGGCTGCTCCAGGAGTGCCTGCGCACCTGGGAGACGGAAGGCCGTCCGCAGGACCTCGGGGCACTGCTCGACGAAGCCGCCTCGCTGCGGCCCCGGCGTTCGGTGGTCGATGCGGGTTATCCCGCGTTCCTCGCTCCTGACGGCATGCCGCGCCGTATCGCCGACGCCTGTGTCCGTACCGGGCAGCCCGCTCCCCGGAACCGTGCCGAGACCGTGCGCTGTGTGCTCGACTCGCTGGCGCTCGCCCACCGGCAGGCGGTCGAAGACGCCCAGCGGCTGTCCGGACGGAGCGTCTCGACCGTGCACATCGTCGGCGGCGGAGCCCGCAATGCGCTGCTGTGCCGACTGACGGCCGAGGCCACCGGACTGCCGGTCGTCGCCGGACCGGCGGAGGCGGCGGCGTTCGGCAATGTCCTGGTACAGGCGCGCGCGGCGGGCGTGGTGAGCGGCGGGCGGGCCGAACTGCGCGCTCTACTGCGGAGCACCCAGAAGCTGCGGAGATACGAGCCGGGAGCCGAGCGACTCAACTCCCGTGCCCGGCAGCCGCATTAACCGCCGTTGCCCAGGAAGGGCCGCGGCTACCAGCGGTGGTGCACCTGCGCGCGGATGCGCCGGTCGTACAGGTCGCTCACCGCGTCCAGGGTCTCCGGGGATAGCGGCGGCAGCGCGGCGGCCGCGGCATTGGCGCGGGCCTGGTCGACCGAGCGCGCACCGGGGATCACGCTGATGACGCCCGGCTGCTGAAGGATCCAGCGCAGAGCGGTCTGGGCAGGCGTGGCTCCTTGCGGCGCGAGGCCCGAGAACTCCGCGGCCGCTTCGACGCCGGTCTCGTAGTCGACGCCGGAGAAGGTCTCGCCCTGGTCGAACGCCTCACCGTGGCGGTTGTACGTGCGGTGGTCGTCGGCCGCGAAGACCGTGTCCTTCGTATATCTGCCGGACAGGAGGCCGGAGGCCAGCGGCACCCGGGCGATGATGCCCACACCCGCCGCCCGGGCGGCGGGCAGAACCTCTTCCAGCGGCTTGCGCCGGAAGGGGTTGAGGATGATCTGGACACTCGCGGTGCCCGGCCGGGCGATGGCCGTCAGAGCCTCGGCGCACGTTTCGACGCTGACACCGTATGCGGCGATGCGCTTCTCCTGGACAAGGGTGTCGAGCGCGTCGAACACCGCGTCGGATGCGTAGACCGGAGTAGGGGGACAGTGCAGTTGTACGAGGTCGAGTGTGTCCACGCCGAGATTGGTGCGCGACCGGTCGGTCCAGGCGCGGAAGTTGTCCAGTACGTAATTCTCGGGGACCTGCGCGGACCGGCGGCCCATCTTCGTGGCCACGAAGACATCGGCGTCGGTGTGGTCCCTCAGAAAGCGGCCGATGAGCTGCTCGCTGCGCCCGTCCCCGTAGACGTCCGCGGTGTCGAAGAAGGTCACGCCGGCATCGACGGCCGCGTCGAGGACCGCGAAGGCATCGGCTTCCTGGACCTCACCCCAGTCGGCGCCGAGCTGCCACGTACCGAGGCCTACGACGGAAGCGCTCTTGCCCGCCCTGCCAAGCACTCGCTGTTCCATGGCTTCATGCTACGTTCGCGCCGCCGCTTTCCCGAGCGCTTCCACGGCCGCGATCACCCGGTCCCAGAACAGTTCCGGTTCCAGCGTCACGGCGACTTGCGCGTTCACGGGCCGGTCCAGGTACTGGTGCATGTCCACCACGGTCGCCCCGCGTGTGAACTCTCCGCGCAGTTCCACCGCCACGCTCGCGTCGACGCAGTGCACGATCGCCGGGTCGATGACACGGGCCACCGCGACGGGATCGTGCAGCGGCGGGGAGTCGAAGCCCCACAGCCGCTTGTACGTGGACGCGAAGAAGGTGATCAGCTGGGCGCACGTACGGCCGAGTTCGGTGCCGAGACCTTCGAGACGGGCCAGGACGTCGGGCGTCGCGAGTGCCTGGTGGGTGACATTGAGCCCGCACATGGTCACCGGTACGCCGCTGCGGAAGACGATGTCGGCGGCTTCGGGGTCGACGTGGATATTGAATTCGGCGGCCGGGGTCCTGTTGCCGCGTTCGGTGGAGCCGCCCATGAGGACGATCTCGCGGATGTGCGCGGCGCTGTCGGGATACCGGGTGAGCAGCAGGGCGATATTGGTCAGGGGAGCGGTCGGGACGAGGGTGACGGGTTCCGGGTGTTCGGTCAGGATCCGGTGCATGAGGTCCACGGCGTGTTCGGGGACCACATCCACGGTGGGTTCCCCGAACTGCGGCCCGTCCATGCCGGAGTCGCCGTGGACGTCGTCCGCCACGAGCAGCGGCTGGACGAGCGGCCGTGCGCATCCGGCGGCGATGGGTACGTCCGTGATTCCGGCGGCGGTGCAGACCCGGCGCGCGTTCAAGGTGGTCTTCTCGACCGTCTGATTGCCGGCGACCGTCGTGATCGCGAGCAGCTCGATCGCCGGGTCTCCCGCGGCGAGGATGATGGCGAGGGCGTCGTCGTGCCCGGGGTCGCAGTCGATGATGATCGGGACAGGCACGGTGCACGCTCCTTGTCGTCCGGGACGGCAGCATCCTCAGTATCCGTGGTGGCGGCCGATACCGTCCGACGCCACCGGGCGGGTCGGGACGTTGACGCGAACCCTTCGAACGGGTGCGGTCAGAACCAGTTGACGGTGAGGGGGAAGGTGGCGGTCGCGGTGGCTGCGCCGGTGTCGGTGGCTGTGGTCTGGAGGGTGCCGGTCTGCCAGGGCTTGCCGGTGATCCGGCCGGTGGATGTGTCGATGGAGAGGCCGAAGGGCAGCCCGGTCGCGCTGTAGGTGAGCGGGGCCTTGCCGCCGGTTGCGGTGATCTGGATGGTGCAGTTCTGGTTGAACTTGCAGCTCTGCGCACCGGGGTTGGCCACCTTCAGGTCCCCGCCCGGCGGCGAAGTCGTGCCGCAGCCCGGAGCGCCCTCCGGCGGCAGCGGGACCCGCCACAGCTGGGTGTCGTTCTCCGAACCGACCAGCAGAGTCGTGCAGTTGGCGTAGGTGACGGTCTCGCCCTGGGGCTGGGACGGCAGCGGCACCTCGGCGAGTTTCGTGCCCGCCGTGTCGTACACGTACGCCGTGTTGGCACCGAGCGGGCCACCGCTGCGTACGGCGTAGGACTTCCCGCTGGGGGAGAACGCGCCGTCCGTGGCGAAGACCGGGCCCGGACTGACAGGGGTGAGCGTGTTCACCTGGCCGGGCTGCGGCGGCAGCGGGGCCTTGTAGAGCCGGCCGGCCGCACCGAACAGCTTGCTGGCGACATAGAGCTGCCCGGTCGTCGGGTCGGCCAGCAGGGACTCGGCGTCGTGCCTGCCGTCGGAGTAGGCGAAGCGCAGAGCGGTGGGTGTCACGGTGGCGTTCGCGAGCTGGTCGGGCTCGGGGAAGCTGAAGACGGTGAGTTCGGCGCGGCCGCTGAAGTTGTCGCCGATGTCGCCCACCAGAATCGCCGGGCGGCCCTGGGTGTCCTTGCCGACGGCCAGGGCCTCCCAGTCGGTGTTGGTGGCGCCGCCCAGGGTGTACGTCGCCTTGAGTGTGCCGGTTGCGCCCGTGCAATCCACGGCGAACACCTGGTTGGTGTTGCCGCTGTCGTTGACGGCGTAGACGATCCCGGGGTGCTTGGTGCTCGTGGCCAGGCCGCTGAGTTCGGCGAGGCCGGAGGGCAGGGTGCACGCGCGCTCGGGCGCGGCTGCGGGTGCCTCCGTCGCCCGGGACGGCGGGGCCGCGAGCAGGACCGCGGTGGTCATCAGCGCCGCGCTCAGGGTGGCGCTCAGGGCCGCGCGGCGTATGGGCCGGCAGCCGGGGGTTCGGACCAGGAATCGGGACATGCGCACAATGTGGCGGCGGTCGGTCGAGGGTCCAAGCGTGTGCCGCACACCTGTTGGGCATGGGCCGATACCGGTCAGGTATGACGGTCCGTCAGGTCATCTGGCCGGCTCTCTGACGGGTGCGTTGTGCCGGGCGTGCGAGAGGAAGGCGCGGGCGGCCCGGCTGAGCGGGCGGCGTGGGTGCGCGATGCCGATGGCGCGCAGCAGCGGAGGGGTGAAGGAGCGGACCTCGACGCGATGGCCGAAGGCACGTAACACCAGGTCCCGGTACCAGATCAGTGAGCCGAGCCCGTCCGCGACGCTGGTCACCCAGGCCAGCCGCTCGTCCGCTTCCACCACGGCCACAGGGCGTATCCCTATCTGTCCGAACATTGCCTCCAGCTCCGTGCGCCGGCCTGTGCCGGGCGTCGGCAGCACCATGCGCAGACCTCCCAGCATCCGGAACGGGATCGGGTCGGGCAGCCCGGAGCCGGGCGGGGAGATCAGTACGACCTCACGGTCCTGGAGGTGGTGCGTCGACAGTTCCTTGTCGAGCGGCAGATCGACCAGGCCCAGCTCGGCCGTGCCGTCGGTCAGGGACCGTACGAGTGCCTCGCGGCTGTCGTGCTGGAGCAGACGTACGTCGATGCCTGGGTGACGCTCGGCGAAGGACGGCACGAGGTCGGCGGCGAGGTCGAGGGACAGGGTCGGGGTGGCGGCCACCATCAGGGTCGTACGCGAACTGCCGGCGTGCGCCGGGCGGATGTCCTCGATGGCTTCCACGGCGTCGAGGACCGTACGGGCCAGGCGCACGACGCGCGCGCCTTCTGGGGTGAGGGTCGCCCGCCTGCTCCTGCGGTCCAGGAGCTCCACGCCGAGATCCCGTTCGAGGGACTGGATGGACCGCGAGAGCGCGGGCTGAGCGATGTAGACGGAGCACGCTGCGGCCGTGATCGAGCGGCAGTCCGCGACGGCGACGAGGTACCGCAACTGCTGAAGTGTGGGGGTCATGCGCGGACGGTAGCCGCCGGGTCCTGAGGGTGTAAGAGGCACAAGCGCGAACAAGTGCCCATAACCACATCGGAGTTGAGACTTGGCCGGCAGTAATCCATACCTCTGAGGCATGAGTGGCGGATGTGCGTTGACAGTGTCGGCCTGCCGCCGCACGATGCAACGCGGCATCGGACGTTACCGCCCGGTCACTTCTCTCGTAGGTCCCGATACGTCCCCGGCCCGCCGCGGTCCGACCCACCGTGGCCCTTGCTCGCAGGCCCTGCCCGGAACCCAAGGAGAGCCCGTGATCTCTCAGCCCGCCCGGCACGCAGGCCGGGACCTCGTGATCGTGGTCAGCCCGTTCGAGGAGCCCAATGCCCGGATGGTCGCGGCCGCGGAGCGAGCCGGTGCGCTGGGCCTGCTCGATCTCGGCAGGGACCGGGAGCGGGCACGTGCCGCCCTGGCCGGACTGCGGGGACGGTACGGAGTGCGCATACCGTCCGGATGCCCACTCGCCCCGGATGACCTGCCTGCCGCGGTGGACACCGTCCTGCTCGCCGAAGAGCACTGGCGCACCGGGGCGGCGCGGTGGGCCGCGGACGGCCGACGCCGGGTATGGGCCGAGGTCGTCAGCCCCGCCGAGGCCGGAGCCGCCGTCGCCGCAGGAGCGTCCGGCCTCGTTGCCAAGGGGCACGAGGCCGGTGGTCGGGTCGGCGAACTGACCACCTTCGTACTGCTCCAACGTCTGCTGGCGGACGAGGAGTTGAGCGTCCCGGTCTTCGCGGCAGGAGGCATCGGCCCCCATACGGCGGCCGCCGCCGTCGCCGGCGGCGCCGCCGGAGTCGTACTCGACACCCAGCTCGCGCTCACCACCGAGGGCGCCGCCGGACTGCCCGGCGATGTCGAGGCCGCGATCCGTGCCATGGACGGCAGCGAAACCACGGTCGTCGCCGGTCACCGGATCTACGCCCGCCCCGATCTTGCGCCGCCTGCGGCGGACATCGCCGAACTCCTCGGCGCCCGCGGGCTGCGCACCCAGCCGCTGCCCATCGGCCAGGAAGGGGCCATCACGGGCAGGCTCGCCGCACGCCACCGCACCACAGGATCCGTCGTACAGGCCGTCCGGGCGGCGATAACCGGCCACATCGAAGCGGTCGTACGCGCCCGTCCTCTCCAGTCGCGTCCCGGCGAAGGCCATCTGCCCGTGGCCCAGGGGCCCATGACCCGGGTCAGCGACCGGCCCGCCTTCGCCTCGGCGGTGGCAGAGGCGGGCGGGCTGCCCTTTCTCGCCCTCGCCGTCATGGACGGCCCGGACGTACGTGAACTGCTCACCGACACCGCCGAGCGCCTGGCCGGCCGGGAGTGGGGGGTCGGGCTCCTCGGGTTCGCCCCCGACGAGCTGCGCCGTGAACAGCTCGCCGCCGTCGCCGACGCACGGCCCCCGTACGCGATCATCGCGGGCGGCAGGCCCGCCCAGGCCGCCCCTCTCGAAGCCGCCGGGACGCGGACGTATCTGCATGTGCCGTCGCCGGGGCTCCTGGAGCAGTTTCTCGCCGAGGGAGCGCGGCGCTTCGTCTTCGAGGGACTCGAATGCGGCGGGCACATCGGCCCGCGCGCGGCCTTCCCGCTCTGGGAGGAGCAGATCGAGCGGCTGATCTCCTGCCCGTACGCCGCCGAACTCGACGTGCTCCTCGCCGGCGGGATCCACGACGAGCGATCCGCGGCGATGGCCATGGCGGCCGCAGGGCCACTGGCCGAGCGCGGGGCCCGGACCGGCGTCCTCATGGGTACCGCCTATCTGTTCACCGAGGAGGCCGTCGCCGCCGGAGCCGTACTGCCCGGCTTCCAGCACACCGCGATCGACTGCGAAGCCACCACACTGCTGCGCACCGCCCCCGGCCATGCCACCCGCTGTGCCACCACGCCGTACGCCGATGTCTTCACGGCCACGGCAGGGCGGCTGCGGGCGGACGGCGCGAGCCCGAACGAGGTCTGGGAGGAGCTGGAGAAACTCAACCTCGGGCGGCTGCGGATCGCCAGCAAGGGCCTGCGGCACACGGCGAGGGGGCTCGTCCCGGTGGACGAGGACGAACAGCGCGGCGAAGGCCTCTACATGCTCGGCCAGATCGCCACCGCGCGCGCCGCCACCACCACGGTCGCCGCCCTGCACACGCAGGTGACCGAGGGCGCGACACAGCTGCTCGACCGTCGTCTTGAGGACCTGCGAGAAGGCGCGGCCGCGCGCGAGCCCGTGGAGGAGGCTCCGCTCGACATCGCCGTCGTCGGCATGGCCTGCCGCTATCCCGGCGCCGACGACCTCGCCGGGTACTGGGCGAACATCGTCGCCGGGACCGACTCCGTCACCGAAGTGCCGGACGAACGCTGGGACAGCGCCGCCTACTACGACCCGCATCCGGCACGCGCGGGGGAGCGGACCCCGTCCCGATGGGGCGGCTTCCTGCGGCCGGCACCGTTCGACGCGCTCGCCCACGGCATCGCCCCCGCCTCGCTCGGCAGTATCGAACCGGTGCAGCTGCTCGCTCTCGACATCGCAGCCCGCGCACTCTCCGACGCCGGGTACGGGGGAGAGCGGCACTTCGACCGCTCCCGGACCTCGGTCGTCTTCGGCGCCGAGGCGGGCACGGATCTCGCGGGCGCCTACGGCTTCCGCGCCCTCCACCCCGGCTATCTCGGCGAGCTGCCGCCCGAGCTGGACGAGCAACTGCCGCGGCTGACCGAGGATTCCTTCCCGGGAGTCCTCGCGAACGTCATCGCCGGGCGGGTCGCCAACCGCCTCGACCTCGGCGGAGCCAACTGCACGATCGACGCCGCCTGCGCCTCCTCGCTCGCCGCGCTCGACCTCGCCTGCAAGCAACTGCGCGACCGGGACAGCGACATGGTGCTGTGCGGCGGCGCCGATGTGCACAACAGCATCAACGACTACCTGATGTTCGCCTCCGTACGGGCCCTCTCACCCACCGGCCGCTGCCGCCCCTTCGACTCCTCCGCCGACGGCATCGCGCTCGGTGAGGGCGTCGCCTGCCTCGTACTCAAACGCCTGGCGGACGCCGAAGGCGACGGTGACCGCGTCTACGCCGTCGTCAAGGCAGTCGGTGCGTCCAGCGACGGACGCTCCCTCGGCCTCACCGCGCCCCGCCCCGAAGGGCAGCGGCGCGCACTGGAACGCGCCTACCGGCGGGCAGGAGTCGAGCCCGCCGAGATCGGCCTGGTGGAGGCGCACGGCACGGGCACGGTCGTGGGCGACAGCACCGAACTGGCCGTCCTCACCGAGGTCTTCGGCGGCGGAGAGTCGGGCCTGTGCACGCTCGGCTCGGTCAAGTCGCAGCTCGGCCATACGAAATGCGCGGCGGGCCTGGCCGGGCTGATCAAGGCGGCACGGGCCGTGCATTCCGGCGTACGGCCGCCGACCCTGCACCTGACGAGCCCCAATCCGGACTGGCATCCGGACACCAGTCCCTTCTGCTTCGACACCGAGGCCAGGCCGTGGGCATTACCCGCCGGGCGCCGGCTTGCGGCAGTGAGCGCCTTCGGCTTCGGCGGCACCAACTACCATGCGGTGCTTGCCGGATACGGGGACGAGGACGAGCCCGCGCACGGGCTGGAGGCCTGGCCCGCAGAGCTGTTCTGCTTCCGGGGAGCCGACCGGGCCGCTGCTGTCCGTTCCATCGCCCGTCTCGGCGCCCGGCTGGAGCAGAACGATGCAGCCGGACGGCCGTGGCCACTGCGCGACCTCGCCGCGGAGGCCTCGGCGGGCGAAGGTGCGGTCCAGGTCGCGGTCGTCGCCACCGGCCTGGACGATCTGGCCGGCAAGCTGGAGCGCGCCCGGGATTTCGTCCCCGGTGATGGCGTTCATGTACGCCACGAAGGTGACGGTCCCGGCCGGACCGCCTTCCTCTTCCCGGGGCAGGGGAGCCAGCGGCCGGGCATGCTGGGCGATCTCTTCATCGCCTTCCCGTATCTGCGGAGTCTGCTGTACGACGCGGATCCGCGCCGGACAGCCGCGATGTTCCCGCCCGCCGCCTTCACGCCCGAGGAACGCGCCGCCCAGCGCGCCGCCGTCACCGACACGCGGACCGCCCAGCCGGCCCTCGGCCTCACCGGTACCGCCGCGCACCTCCTGCTCACCTCGCTCGGGATCCGTCCCGACTGCACGGCGGGCCACTCCTACGGCGAACTGGTCGCGCTCTGGGCCGCCGGTGCCTATGACACCGCGACCCTGCTGCGGCTCAGCGAACGCCGGGCCGAGGCGATCCTGGCCGCCGCCGGGGACGACCCGGGGGCGATGGCCGCCGTGTCCGCGGCTCCGCAGGACCTGCCGGACCTGCCGCCCGGATGCGTCGTCGCCAACCACAACGCACCGGCGCAGAGCGTCATTTCCGGCCCCACCGGCGCGGTCGACGCGGCGATCGGCGCGCTGCGCGAGGCGGGAATCCGGGCCGAGCGTCTGCCGGTCGCCTGTGCCTTCCACAGTGAGGTCGTCGCCGGGGCCGCCGAGACGCTGGCCGCTGAACTGACCGGGGCGTCCGTCGCCGCGCCGACGATCCCGGTCTGGTCGAACACCACCGCGAACCGCTATCCGTCCGACGCGGCGGCCGTACGGGAATTGCTGGCCCGCCAGGTCGCCGAACCCGTGCGCTTCGCCGAGCAGATCGAGGCCATGTACGCGGCAGGGGTGCGGACCTTCGTCGAGGCCGGACCGGGCCGAGTACTCACCGGTCTCGTCGGCCGCATCCTGGGCGACCGCCCGCACACCGCCGTTCCCATCGACGTCGCGGGCGAACCCGGCGTGACCCGCCTGGTGACCGCGCTCGCCGAACTCGCCACGGCGGGCGTCCCCTTCGACCCGGCACCGTTGTTCAAGGGCCGCAGCACGCCGCTGCCCGCCGATGCGCCGCGTCGTGCCGGATGGCTGGTCGACGGCCATCTCGTACGGACGGCGGACGGCAAGCCCGTGGCGGGCGGACTCGCCCCCGCCCGGCGGGTCACACCGGCCCCGGCCGCTGCGGTCGCGGACCGTCGGGAGGACGCCGTACTGGAGTATCTGCGGGGGGCGCGGGAACTGGTCGCCGCCCAACGGGACGTATTACTGGGCTTTTTGGGGGCGGAGGCGCCACTGCCACCGGTGGATAAGCCCACACGGGCCCCGGAGATCGCCGCTCCACAACCGGCAGCCGAAGAGCAGCCCGACCGTGGTCCCCTCACGCCCGAGCAGCTACTCGACGCCGTGCTGGAGATCGTCCACAAACGCACCGGCTATCCGAGAGAGATGCTCGACCCCGCACTCGACCTGGAGGCCGACCTCTCGGTGGACTCCATCAAGCGGGTGGAGATCATCGGGGCCCTGGCGGACCGGATCGGGCTGCCGCGCGGTGTGGACGGACCGGCGGAATCGGCCGTCGAGGAACTCTCCCGGCTGAAGACCATCAGCGGCATCGTCGACTGGATCGTCGCCCGCGGTACGACCACTGCCTCGGTCTCTGCATCCGAGCCCATCACGCTCCCGGCCACCGATCCCGTACGCCCGCAGCGTCTCGCCCGGCTCCTCGTCGAGGTCATCCCCGTGGGACCGCCCGCCACCCGCGACCCCGCCGATGTACTGCCCGGCCTGCGGCTGGCCGTCGTCGACGACGGCCTCGGCGTCGCCGCCGCGCTCGCCGCCGCCCTGGAGTCCCACGGCGCCGAGGTGCGCACCCTCCACCCCGAGCGTCTCGCGGACGCCGCCGGGGCCGACGGCGTCGTGGACCTCAGCTCGTTGCGCCCCGCCCCTGACCCCCTGCTTCCCGAGGCCTTCGACGCCCTGCGCCGGATCCTGACGGCAGGCGCACGCCAACTGCTGCTGGTCACCGGCCGCGGCGGAGCGTTCGGCAGGACGGCGACGTCGCACGAGGCGCCGGGCTCGCCCGACCCGATCCCCGGCGCCGGTCTGTACGGCTTCGCCCGTACAGCGGCGATCGAACACCCCGGCACCGCCGTACGCGCTGTGGACATCGATCCCAAGGACCGCCCCGAGCGGATCGCGGCCCATCTGATCGCCGAACTGTGCGCCCCGAACGAGCCGGTGGCCATCGGGTACACCAACGGCACCCGCAGCACTCTTCGTACCGTCCCCGTCCCTCTCCCCACCACCGAACCGGCGCCCCCGCTCCCGCTCGGCCGCGACGCGGTGGTGCTGCTCACCGGCGGGGCCCGCGGTATCACCGCACGTACGGCCATGGCCCTCGCGGACGCCACCGGCTGCCATGTCGAACTCATCGGCCGCACCCCGCCCCCCGACGAGGCCGAGGACCCCGCCGTCGCCCACGCCCACGACCGCGTCGCTCTGCGTGCTGCCCTCGTCCGGCGGGGTCTGCGCACCCCGTCCGAGATCGAGGCGGCTGCGAGCCGCATCCTCGCCGCGCGCGAGATCCGCACCACTCTCGCCGCCCTCAACGGCACGGCCGCCTCGGTGCGTTACCACGCAGCGGACGTCACCGACCCCGATGCCGTACGCGCTGTCCTGCGGGACGTGCGCGCGCGTCACGGCCGTCTCGACGGCATCGTGCACGGCGCGGGAACCATCGAGGACAAGCTGCTGCGCGACAAGGACCCGGCCTCCTTCGCGCGGGTCTTCTCCACCAAGGTCGACGGTGCCCGCCATCTCCTCGACGCCGCCGCCGACCACGGCGACGGCCCGGCGCCCGGATTCCTCGTCCTCTTCGGCAGCGTCGCCGGGGTCTTCGGCAACCGCGGCCAGGCGGACTACGCGGCCGCCAACGAGACCCTTGACACCCTCGCGGCCACTCCCTCCTGGGCGCAGCGCTTCCCGGGCCGGGTACTCGCCGTCGACTGGGGCCCATGGGCGGCCGAGGCGGGCGGCATGGTCACCCCGGAGCTGGAACGCCTGTACGCGGGCCGAGGTATCCCGCTCCTCGATCCGGCCGAGGGCACAGCCGCCCTCCTCGCCGAGCTGGCGCACGGCACCACCGGCCAGGTCGTCCTCCTCGCGGACGGCGCTTCGGGGGAGACCTCCGATGGCTGACCGCGGTCCCCGCCCGGAGGACGCCGCCATCGTCGGCATGGGAGCCGTCTTCCCCGGCGCCACCGACCTGGCCGCGTACCGGCGCAATCTCATCGCGGGCACGGACGCCATCAGTGACGTACCGCCAGGCCGCTGGGACCCCGACGTCTACTACGACCCGAACGGCTACGAAGGACCCGCCCGCAGCGACCACTTCTACTGCCGGCGCGGCGGTTTCATCGACGATCTCACCGCCTTCGACCCGACCCGCTTCGGCATCATGCCCGCCGCCGTGGCGGGCGCGGAGCCCGATCAGCTGCTCGCCCTGCGCGTCATCGCCGAGGCCGTGGCCGACGCGGGAGGTGAGGAGCGGCTGCCCGCCGACCGCTCCCGTATCGGCGTCATCCTCGGCCGCGGCGGGTTCATGGGCGTCGCCACCGCGCGCCTCGACCAACGCGTGCGTACCGCCCACCAACTTGCCGCGACCCTGCGCGAACTCGCCCCCGAACTCGGCGAGAAGCGCATCACCGAGGTACGCGAAGCCTTCCAGTCCGGGCTCGGTCCCGAACGGCCCGAGGCGTCCATCGGTCTCGTCCCCAGCTTCACCGCCGCCAGGACCGCCAACCGCCTCGACTTCCGGGGCCCCGCCTACACCATCGACGCCGCCTGTGCCTCCTCGCTGCTCGCCGTCGAGCAGGGAATCGGCCTGCTGGCGGGCGGCAGTTGCGACCTCGTGGTCGCCGGGGCCGTGCATCACTGCCATATCGCCACGCTCTGGAGTGTCTTCACCCAGCTGCGGGCGCTCAGCCCCAGTCAGCACATCCGTCCCTTCGACCGTCGCGCCGACGGCACGCTGTTGTCGGAAGGCACAGGTGTCGTCCTTCTCAAGCGCCTGGCGGACGCCGAACGGGACGGCGACCGCGTCTACGCCGTCGTACGCGGAGTCGGCGTTGCGGGCGACGGCCGCGCCGCCAGCCTGATGAGCCCCCTGGTGGACGGCCAGGTACGCGCCCTGCACACGGCCTGGGCGCAGGCCGGGCTCGATCCGGCCGCTCCCGGCGCGCTCGGGCTGCTGGAGGCGCACGGCACCGGGACCCCCGTCGGTGACGAGGCTGAACTCGCCACTCTGGCCAAGGTCTTCGGCCCGCGTAGGCCGAGCACCGAGCCGGTCGCGATGGGGTCTGTGAAGTCGATGCTCGGCCACACGATGCAGGCTTCCGGGATGGCAGGGCTGATCAAGGCCGTACTCGCCGTGCACGACGGGACACTGCCCCCGACTCTGCATCTCGAAGAGCCGCACGAAGGCTTCGCAAAGACACGGATGCGCCCGGTGACGGAGGCGGAGCCGTGGGACCGGGGACGCGAGCCGCGACGGGCGGGCGTGAATGCCTTCGGTTTCGGTGGGATCAACGCGCACGTGGTGCTGGAGGAGGCGCCGGGGGTCTTCGCAACTGGTGGGAGTGTGATGCCGGGCGTCGTCGCGCCACCGGCCGAAGTGACGCTGCTGGCCGCCGCCACGCCCGCTGAACTCGGCCGTCTGGTCGAGGCGTTGCCCGATTCGGGACGCGGTGCCGCGTTGCCGGACCGGACGACCGACGGCCCGTACCGCCTCGCCGTCCTCGGACTGACACCGAAGCGCCGGGCCCTGGCAGCGGCGGTCGTCGCCCGGGGCAAACCCTGGCGCGGGCGCGGCGGCGTGTGGTTCACGCCCAGCCCGCTGCTCGCGCGCGACGGCCGAGTGGCGTTCGTCTTCCCGGGCCTGGAACCGGACTTCACGCCGTACGTCGACGATGTCGCCGACCGCTTCGGGCTGCCGCGCCCTGCCCTGACCGGCGGAGACGCGCTGGTCGAACGAGCACTGGACGCCATCGCGGCCGGCCGTCTCTTTGCCCACGTACTGCCTGAACTCGGCATTCACGCAGACGTGCTGGCCGGGCACAGCCTGGGCGAGTGGACCGCCATGGTGGTCGCCGGGATGTATCCGCAGCAGGCCGTCGACACCTTCCTCGACTCGCTGCGGCCAGGCGATCTCGACGTCCCCGATCTGGTCTATGCGGCACTGGGCTGCGGGGCGCGGCAGGCGGCCGGTGCCCTGCACGGGCTGGACGGCGTCGCCCTCAGCCACGACAACTGCCCGCACCAGTCGGTGCTGTGCGGCGAGCCGCGTCCCGTGGCCGAGGCGCTGGCCCGGCTGGCCGGCCAGGGCGTACTCACCCAGGAGCTGCCCTTCCGGTCCGGCTTCCATACGCCCATGTGGGCGCCCTACCTCGACCAAGTGCGCGCGGCGTTCGCCGCACTGCCGCTGAGGCCGCCCACCGTGCCGGTGTGGTCGGCGACCACCGTCGCCGCGTACCCGGGCGATGAGGGCGGGATACGGGACGTGGTGCTGCGCCATCTGCTGGAGCCGGTGCGCTTCAGGGAGTTGACGACACGGCTGTATGCGGCAGGAGTGCGGGCTTTCGTCCAGATGGGTCCGGGCAGCCTCCCCGGCTTCGTCGCGGACACCCTGCACGGCCGGGACCATCTCGCGGTCTCCGCGGGAGCGGTGCGGGGCGGAAGCGGCCTCGACCAACTGCGCCGCCTGGCAGCGGCGTTGTGGACAGAGGGGCTGAACCTCCGCTGGGACCGGCTGGCCGAGCATGAGCTCGCGGCAGCGGCCGCACCCTCGGCGGCGGTCGGCGCGCGGCAATCCGACTCGGGCCGCTCGGCCGCACCGCCGAACAGCGCCGAGGGTGCGGAGCCCGAGCCGGGCCGCGTGCACCTCGATCTCGGCTCACCGCTGGTGAGCCTCGGGGCGGCCGCCGCACCCACGCTCCGGCTCGCCGACCGGCATCGGGTTCCGCCCCGGACGGCCGCAGCCGATCAACCGGGCCTGCTGGCTGCCCTGGACGCCGTGGTCGGCGAGACGGAGGACGCGGTGCGCTCCGTCGCCGACGCCTGGCGCGCGACGAGCGTCCGGCCCGCCGTCGTCACCGCGATCAAGACCCGGCGACGGCTCTCCCTCGACACCATGCCGTATGTCCGCGACCACTGCGTCTATCTCCAGCCCGAGGCCTGGCCCGAAGTATCGGACCGGTTCCCGGTCGTCCCCATGACCACGCTCCTCGAGCTGGCCGCGGACGCCGCACGCGAGGCGGTGCCCGGACGGGTCGTGACCGGTTTCGAAGAGGTACGGGCCCTGCGCTGGCTGCCCGTCGACCCGCCCCTCGACGCGGAGTTCACGGTGACCCCCGACACCGCCGCAGGCCGTGTACGGGTGGAGATCGGCGACTTCGCGACCGTCACCGTCGTCCTCGCCGACCGACACGCCCAGCGGCCCGCTCCTGATCTCTCGGCGCTGACCCGCGAAGGAGTCCCCCCGGTCAGTGCCGATGCCCTCTACCGCGACCGGTGGATGTTCCACGGTCCGGCCTTCGCCGGGGTGCACGAGGTGACGGCCGTCGCCGACGACAGCATTCGCGGGGTGTTGCGGGCCCTGCCCGCGCCCGGCGCACTGCTGGACGCAGCCGGTCAACTCCTCGGCCACTGGATGCAGTTGAGACTGCCCGCCGACCGGCTGGTCTTCCCCGCTTCGCTGGAGCGGGTCAGCCTGTACGGGCCCGCGCCGCGTGACGGCGCCCTGCTGCGCGCCACCGCCCGTATCCGGTCGGTGCGGCCCGATTCCGTCCTGGGCGATGTGGAACTCGCATCCGCCGACGGCACCGTCCGGGCCCGTCTCGAAGGCTGGACCTACCGGCGCTTCGCCGCCGACGAGCGGGTGTGGCCGATGAAGTTCACCCCGGAGATCTGTGGGATCGGCGAGCCGCAGCCCGGCGGCTGGTGCCTGGCGCGGCGGCGCTGGACCGACCCCGCATCGCAGGAGCTGGTGATGCGGCGCTATCTGGGCGCCGCCGAGCGTGCGGCGTACGAACAGCGCCCGCCGCGCGCCCGCGCGCCCTGGCTGCTCGGGCGGATCGCAGCGAAGGACGCCGTACGTCAGCTGCTGTGGGACGGCGGCGCGGGACCGCTCTTCCCCGCGGAGGTCCAGGTCGGCAACGACGAGTCGGGCCGCCCCCACGCGGACAGCCCGCTCGCCGCCGGACTGCGGCTCTCGCTCGCCCACAAGGACCGGCTGGCGGTCGCGTACGCCCATCCCTCCCACGCCGTCGGCATCGACATCGAGACCGTCACCGACGACCCGGCGGCGCTGAGCCGTATCGCACTCACCGCCGACGAGCGCCGGCTCGCCGAGCAGTTCGCCGGGCGGGAAGGGTACGGCAGGGCGCAGGCGCTCACCGCGTTGTGGTGCGCCAAGGAAGCCGCGGCCAAGGCGGAGGGCACCGGCCTGGGCGGTCGCCTGCACCAGTGGACCGTCACCGAGGGACCCACGGGGCTGCGGGTGCGCTCTCCCCAGGGCCGCAGCCACGCCGTACGGATCAGCACCGTTGATGATCTGCCCGGCCCGGACAGCCAACCCGTCACCCATGTTGTCGCCCGGACCGTACCCCCCACCCCGACCCCGCCGGAGGCCGGCCATGACGCCTGACCCCATCGCCGAACAGATACTCGCCGAGATCACCGCCATGCTCGTCGAGACCGTCGGCGACGAGTTCCTCCTCGCCGAGGAGGTCACGCTGAACACCACGTTCAACGAGGACCTGGCGCTGGAGAGCATCGAGTTCGTCGCGCTCGCCGAGCTGCTCCAGAAGCGGTACGGGGCAGCCGTGGACCTGATCGCCTTCCTGGCCGACAAGGACATGGAGGAGATCCTGGCCATGACGGTCGGCGACCTGGTGTCGCACATCGCCGGGACTCCCGCCTCGGCTGTCGCCAGGACTTCGGCTCCCGCGTCGGCCGCGGCCGGCTGACCGCCATGGCCGAAATCATCGCCAACTCCCTCCGCTTCCACGTCCAGCGGCTGCCCGTCGCCGTCGCGGGCTGTGACGCGGGAGCCAGGGTCGTCTTCCTCCACGGCCTCGTCGTCGACAACCTCTCCAGCTTCTACTGCACCCTTGCGGTCCCGGCCGCGCAGGCCGGGCACGACGTCGTCCTGTACGACCTGCGCGGCCACGGCCGGACCGAGCGCCCGGCCGGCGGATACGACACGGCGACCGCCGTCCGCGATCTCACCGCCCTGCTCGCCGCCCTCGGCCTCGACGAGGAACCCGTCCACCTCATCGGCAACAGCTTCGGCGGAACCCTCGCACTGCACACCGCACTGGCGCGCCCCGATCTCGTCGCCGGGCTCATCCTGATCGAGGCCCCGCTGAGCGGTCCCTGGATCGAGAACATGCTCGACACACTGTCTGTCGCCGCCCTCGACCTCGAAGGCAGCCAGGTACCGCGGGAACTGGCCTCACTCGGAGCGCGCAAGGCCGCCCGGCTGACCGCCACGGCCGACGAGCTCCTCAACCGCACCACCCTGATCGACGACATCGCGGCGGGTCGGCCATTCACGGCCGAGGACTTCGCCCAGGTGCGCTGCCCGGTCCTCGCCGTCTGCGGGGAGCACTCCGAACTCGTTACCGGCGCCCGGGAGTTGGCTCGCCATGCACCCGACTGCACCGTCCTTGTCCTGCCGGGCCTCGGGCACGACGTCCTGCAGGGCGGCACCGCCGCGTTGCGCCGGGCCGTACTGGACCGGCTCGGCGAGGCCGTGCTGCGGCAGCCTGAGGCGGTGACGGTATGAAGGTGCTGTTCGTCGTCCCGCCGCTCGCCGGACACGTCAACCCCACAGTCGCCGTGGCCGCCGAACTGGCCGCGCGCGGACACGAGGTCGCATGGACAGGTCCCGCCGAAGTCCTGCCGGGTCTGCTGCCCGCCCGTGCCACCCTCATCCCCTCCGGCGACCGCAGCGGACCCGGCGGCTACGGCGCGCTGCACGGGCGCTGGCGCGATCTGCGCGGCGTCGCCGCTCTGCGCTTCCTCTGGGAGGAGGCGCTCATCCCGCTCGCCCACGGGATGCTGCCCGGCGTCGAGGCCGCCGTCGACGCGTACGGCCCCGATGTCGTCGTGGCCGACCAGCAGGCCCTCGCCGGGGCCGTGGTCGCCAGGCGCCGCGGACTGCCGTGGGTGACGTCCGCGACGACGACGGCCGAGTTCACCCGGCCTTTCGCCGGTTTCCCCAAGGTGGGGGAGTGGGTGAGTGACCGGATCAACGGATTCCTCACCGCATGCGGCGCACCCACAGGCTGGGACCCGCGCTTCTCGGACCGGCTGGTCCTGGTCTTCTCCACCCCGGAACTCGTCGGATCGGACGAGACCTGGCCCGAGCACCATGCCTTCGTCGGACCCGCGCTGGGCGCCCGCCCGTCGGACGCCTCGTCGTTCCCCTGGCGGCGACTGGATCCCGTACGGCATCGCGTGCTGGTCTCGCTCGGCACGCTCAACCGGGAGGCGGGCGGCCGGTTCTACGACGCGGTCCTGCGGGCCGCCGAGCGCCTGGCCGATACCGTGCAGCTGATCGTGGCCGCACCCGAGGACCTGGTCGGCGACGTGCGGCAGGACCATGTCCTGCTTCAGGAGTACGTTCCTCAACTCGCCTTGCTGCCGCACCTCGACGCCGTGGTCTGCCACGGCGGGCACAACACCGTCTGCGAGGCGCTCGCGCACGGTCTGCCCCTGGTCGTCGCGCCCGTCCGCGACGACCAGCCGATCGTCGCCCAGCAGGTCGCGGCGGCCGGGGCCGGAATCCGGGTGCGCTTCGGCCGCCCCCGGGAGGCCGAGGTCCACGCCGCACTCAGCGCCGTACTCGACGACCCGAATCACCGGCGTGCCGCCCGCCGTATCCAGGCATCCTTCGCGGCGGGCGGCGGAGCCGCAGCCGCGGCCGACAGGTTGGAGAAGCTGCAATGACACAGCCCCGTACACGCCGCGCCCCGTGGGCGGCCGTCGCCCTTCTCGCGGGGCTCACCGCGGGCACCGTCCGCGCCCGGCGCCGACTGGCCGCCATACCCGTGCTGGACATGGCGGCGGCGAGTACGCCCAAGGACGGCTGGCATCTGATCACCGCCCGGGGCGTCGAGGCCGACGAAGCCACCGTCGGAGCCGCCGTCGCCTACGCGGAGCGGACCGGTCTGAAGGTGCTCGACCTGCTCCCGGGCAGCCTCGACGCGGAACGCGCGCTGGGCCTGCTACGGCTGCTCGAACTCGGTGACGCCCGCTTTGCCCGTACGGCCCAGGCGCACGGCGCGGGACAGGCCGTACTGATCGCCGAGGACGTCCGCAGCCGCGCCGGAGTCGAGACCGGGAGCGACCTCGACACCGCTGAACTGCACGCCCTCCTCAGCCGGGTGAAGGAATACGCCCCCGCGGAGACCGGCGTCGCCATCGCCCCCGGTCTCACCGTCCCCGCACCCGAACTCTCCTACCGTGCAGGGGAGTTGCGAGCCCAGGGCCTGCCTCCGGGTGTGGTGACCGCCGCCCATCTCGCCGGTCTGGCCCTGCTGGCACGCGCGGCCGTCAAGGACCGCCGCTGGGGCGCTGCGGCCCTGGCCCTGTACTGGCTGCAGCCCGCGCTGATCCTCGGCAGTCCGGACAGCCCGCTGCGCCCGGCCGACCTGCCGGGCGCCACGGCGGCGCGGCCGCTGCACTCCCTCCACGCCGCCCTCCGTACGGCGGCGACCCTCCGACCTGCCCCGGCCGGACCCTGGCCGGAAGTGGAAGCGCTCCGGCCCGGGTATGAGGCCGAACTCAAGGCGGGCACCGAGCGGTTCTTCGAGCCGCGCCGTCCCGACTGCCCCTGGTGCGGCTCCACCGACCTCTCCGTACGCACCCGGATGCCGGATCAGTTCCAGGCCAAGCCCGGCCGCTTCACCCTCGAGGAGTGCGGCGGCTGCGGCCATGTCTTCCAGAACCCGCGGCTGTCCCTGGACGGACTCGACTTCTACTACCGCGACTTCTACGACGGCCTCAGCGTCAGCGCTGCCTCCGCGGTGTTCGGCCGCATGAACCGCTCGTATCTGGCCCGCGCCGCGATGCTGAAACCCTTTGGCACGCCCGCCGCCTGGCTCGACGTGGGCACCGGACACGGCCACTTCTGCAACGGCGCGCGCGAGGTGTGGCCCGACACCCGCTTCGACGGTCTGGACATGGCCGCCGCGGTGCGGGATGCGGAGGTCCGCGGCTGGGTCTCCACCGCGCACTGCGGACAGTTCCCCGAGCTCGCCGCCGGACTCGTGCACCAATACGACGCCGTCAGCATGTACCACTACCTTGAGCACACCAGGGACCCGTTCGCCGAACTCGACGCGGCAGCCGAGGTGCTGCCTCCCGGCGGGCATCTGCTCATCGAGCTGCCCGACCCCGAGTCACGGCTCGCCCGTCTCCTCGGCCCGTACTGGCTGCCCTGGTTCCAGCCCCAGCACCAGCACCTCATGCCGATCGCCAACCTCAAGGAGGCTTTGGCCGACCGCGGGTTCACGGTTCTGGCCGAGGAGCACGGCGCGGCCCACCAGGCCTGCGACTTCGTCGGCGCAGTCCTGCTCGCCGCGAACCGGCTCGCCCCCAATCCGTACGCCCCGTGGGGCCCGGGCAGCGCCACCGTGGCACGGCGGGTGGTCCGCAAGGGCGTATGGACGGCGGCGCTGCCGTGCTTCGCGGCAGCCGCGGCCCTGGACAAGGTGCGCGCGGCCGCGGCCCGCGTCACCGACGGCGGCAATGCCTACCGGCTGCTGGCCCGCAGGACACCGGCGGCCCACGAGACGGGGTGAGGGACGTGAGCATGCTGGACATCGCCCGCCGCCACACCGCCGACCCACTCTTCCGGCTGGTCGCCTACGCCCTCGAATCGGCACACGACCGGCCCCCGGCCACGGTGTGGAGCGCCCCGCACGCCTTCCACCTCGGCTCGCCGCACCTGGTCGCCGCAGCGGGCTGGCCGGTGGCCGCTGCCGCAGCACCACGTGACGACGGCCTCGTACGGCTGAGCTCGCTCGCCCACCCCGCGCACAGTTGCGAACTCCCGCTCACCGGACCGCCACCGCCCCACCCCGACTGGGCAGCCCGCACCTACCGCCTGCTGCGGACCATGGCCCGCGTCGGATACGGCCGCGGCGGCATCGACCTGCACATCCACTCCACGCTGACCGCCGCGACCGGTCTTTCGAGCGCCGAACCGCTGGAGTGCGCAGTGGCGCTTGCCGTCGCCGACCTGCACGCGGGCCACGCAAGACCGCCGCGCGGCAGGCTCGCCGCCCTGGCCAGGGCTGCCGCACCCGACGGCGACGCAGCGCTGCGCGAGGCCGTGCTCTTCGCCCGCCCCGGCCGGGCCCTGCTGCTGGGCGGCGGCGGCCGGCGCCACATCCGCTTCGACCCGGACGAGCAGGGGGCACGGCTGATGCTGCTCGTGACCCGCGGCGAAGGTCGCGGCCCGGGTGACATCCAGGACGCAGTGGCGAGCGCGCGGCGTGCGGGTGCGACGGCCTCCTGGTGGCCCGGACACGGTCCGGAACGCAGCGCCCTGGTGCTGCTGCCGAAGGACCGGCTGACGCAGGTCCGTACCACCGTCACCGAGGAGTTCCGCACCGGCGGGCGACGTGTGCCCCGCTTCGTGAACATCACCGTGGCGGGTGCGGCCCGCCGCGAAGAGTGAGACGGAGGAATACCCCATGAAACCAAGAGGGTTACTGCACCGGACGCCGGCCGCGCGAAAACCGGAGGCCGACAGCGGCACGCGCGGCAGGAGGTGGAGGGCCACGGCGGCCGCGATCTTCAGCACGCTCTGTCTGGTCGTCACCTTCGGCGCGGCCGACTCGGGCGCCGCCGCCCCCCAGACACCCGCCGCGCTCCCCAGCTACGACCATGTCGTGGTCGTCGTCTTCGAGAACAAGCAGTACGGCGAGATCATCGGCAGCGCCAACGCGCCCTACATCAACCAGCTTGCAAACGCGGGCGCGAGCCTGACCGCGATGAAGGCGCTCACCCACCCCAGCCAGCCGAACTACTTCAACCTCTTCTCCGGCGCGACCCAGGGCATCACGGGAGACGGCTGCTACACGCCCCAGTCGATGAGCGCGGCCAACCTCGGACAGGAACTGGTCGCGGCGGGCAAGACCTTCACCACGTACAACGAGGATCTGCCGAGCGAGGGATCCACCGCCTGCACCAACGGTCAGTACGCGCAGAAGCACAACCCCTGGTTCGCCTTCAAGAACGTGCCGCTCAACAGCGGGAAGAC
The DNA here is from genome assembly GCF_040606445.1 of Streptomyces sp. NPDC005408. Taxonomy (NCBI): domain Bacteria; kingdom Bacillati; phylum Actinomycetota; class Actinomycetes; order Kitasatosporales; family Streptomycetaceae; genus Streptomyces; species Streptomyces sp. NPDC005408. The sequence goes on from NZ_JBEXEX010000020.1 coordinate 35,983, forward strand.
CTGGGCGCAGTTCCCCAAGGGCGACTTCGCGCAGCTGCCGCACCTGTCGTTCGTCGTGCCGAACCAGTGCAACGACATGCACTCCTGCCCGGTCGCCTCCGGAGACACCTGGGTCAAGAACAATCTCGACGCCTACGCGCAGTGGGCCAAGGCCAACAACAGTCTGCTGGTGCTCACCTGGGACGAGGACAACTACCTCGGCTCCAACACGATCGCCACGGTCTTCTCCGGAGCCAAGGTCAAGCAGGGCAAGTACAGCAGCGCGTACAACCACTACAGCCTGTTGCGCACGTTCGAGGATCTCTTCGGCACCACCCACGCCGGGAACGCAGCAAGTGCCACGCCCGTCACCGAGGTCTTCGGCGACGGCACGACTCCGCCGCCGGGCGGGGACCTGAAGATGGCCAACCCCGGTGCGCAGAGCTGCAAGTTCAACCAGAACTGCACCATCCAGATCACCGCAACCGGCGGCAAGGCCCCGCTCACCTACAGCGCGACCGGGCTGCCCTTCGGCCTCTCCATCGACACATCCACCGGCCGGATCACCGGCAAGCCCTGGCAGACCGGCACCCTCCAGACCACAGCCACCGACACCGGCGCAGCCACCGCGACCGCCACCTTCCCCCTCACCGTCAACTGGTTCTGACGGGCACACGCCTGCGACAGGAAGGACGGATCTGTGTATTTGTCGGCCGGCCGGACCGCCGACACCACGGCGGGCGTACGCCGCACCCGCCCGCCGCGGACCACCGGGGTCCGCCGAGCGGTCGCGGGAAATGTCATCGCCCTCGGCGGGGTCAGCCTGCTGACCGATGTCTCGGCCGAGATGGTCACCGCTGTACTGCCGCTCTATCTCGTCGTCGGCCTCGGCCTGTCCCCGCTGGCCTTCGGAGCACTCGACGGCCTCTATCAAGGGGCGACCGTCCTGTCCCGACTGGCCGGAGGCCACCTCGCGGACCGCGCTCAGCGCCGCAAACTCGTCGCTGGTGTGGGCTACGCCCTGTCCGCGGGGTGCAAACTCGCTCTGCTCGCCGCCACGACACCGTGGGCGATCGGCGCCGTCCTCGCCGCCGACCGCACCGGCAAGGGACTGCGTACCGCCCCGCGTGACGCGCTGATCTCCCTGTCCTGCTCCCCCGAGGAGCAGGGCCGGGCGTTCGGAGTGCACCGGGCGATGGACACCGCGGGCGCGCTGATCGGTCCGCTCGCCGCCTTCGCTGTGCTGTGGGCGGCACGAGACGGGTATGACGCCGTGTTCGTGGTGAGCTTCTGCACCGCCGCACTCGGACTGCTGCTGCTCGCGCTGTTCGTACGGGACCCCTCCGCAGGAAAGTCCGAGCGGGCCGGGCGACAGAAACACCGGCGCGGTGAACTGCGCGCCCTCGTCCGCATGCCCGGCCTGCCGCGGCTGTGTCTGCTGGCCGCACTGCTCGGTGTGGTCACGGTCAGCGACTCGTTCCTCTACCTGCTGCTTCAGCGCCGCCTCGATCTGCCCGCCCCGTACTTCCCCTTGCTGCCCGTCGGCGCCGCCGCCGGGTTCCTGCTGCTGGCCGTGCCCTTGGGACGGCTGGCCGACCGGATCGGCCGCCCGCTGGTCTTCCTGGCCGGGCACGGCGCGCTGCTCACGTCGTATGTGCTGCTGATCGGGCCATGGGGCGGCGGTCCGATCGCCGCCGGGTGTGTCCTCGTACTGCTCGGAGCCTTCTACGCGGCCACCGACGGCGTGCTGATGGCCGCGGCGGGTCCGCTGCTGCCCCCGCATCTGAAGGCGAGCGGCCTGGCAGTGGTGCAGACGGCTGGGGCCTTCGCCCGCTTCGGGGGATCGCTGCTCTTCGGCGCGGGCTGGATGTACTTCGGGCCCGACGGCGCGCTGACCGCAGCCGCCGCCGGTCTGGCCGTCGTCCTGACGGCGGTCGCCGCCTTCCACCGACGGAGTCGCGTATGAACGTACGGCCAAGGCTGCTCGTCCTGCTTCTCGCCACTGTGCTCCTGGCCGCTCTTGCGGGCATCGCGATCGTGCGAGCAGCCGACCGCGCATCCGAACGAGACCGTGCAAGGCCCGGCGAACCAGCCGCCCACAGCGGTGTGGTGACGCTCCATCAGTCAGGGCGACTGCTGTTCCGGAACCTCGCCTGGGGTCCGCAGCGCGACCATGTCTCGTCCGTCCCGCTGACCACCACGGCAGGGCCACGCACCTCCACGCCCCGCACCTCCGCACCCCGGGACTGCCTGCGCTTCCATGCGGCCGCAGGCACCGCCATCTGCCTGCGCACCACCGGCGGTGTCGTGCCCCGCCACGAAGCCGTGCTTCTGGACGCGGAGTTACGGCCCGTCCGTACGTTCCAGGTGTCCGGAATACCCACACGTGCCCGCGTGTCGCCGAGCGGACGACTCGCGGCATGGACGGTCTTCGTCAGCGGAGACTCGTACGCGGGCGGAGCCTTCTCGACCCGCACCGCCATCTACGACACCCGCACCGGCAGCCTCCAGCCCGACCTCGAGAAGTTCACCGTCCTCAAGGACGGCCACCGCCACCGGGCCGCCGACCACAACTTCTGGGGAGTCACCTTCGCGGCCGACGACAACCGTTTCTACGCGACCCTCGCCACCGGCGGCCATACGTATCTCGTCGAAGGCGACCTCGCCCGGCGCACCCTGCGCACCCTGCGCGAGAACGTCGAATGCCCCTCGCTCTCCCCGGACGGCACCCGCATCGCCTTCAAGAAACGCGTCCCGGGCGCTCCGGCCGACACGCCTTGGCGGCTGTACGTCCTGGACCTGCGCACCGCCCGGGAGACTGGGCTCGCCGAGCACCGAAGCGTCGACGACGAGGCCCTGTGGCTCGACAGCCGTACTCTCCTCTACGCCCTGCCCGGCGACTTCGGCGCCGATCTCTGGTCGGTCCCGGCGGACGGGAGCGACACACCACGACTAACCGTGAAATCGGGTACGTCTCCGGCCGTGGTCCCCTGAGCCGCGGACTCCTGCGATGTGTCGGGCAGCAGAACGAAGCAGGCCACGCTCACCGCGCACAGCGCCAGCAGGTAGGCGGCGACTCCCCAGGGCAGTCCGTCCGCCGTGGTGGAGAGCCGGGTCGCGACCAGCGGGGTCAGGGCACCTCCCAGCACGGCGCCGATGTTGTAGGCGAAGGCGGTGCCCGTGCAGCGCAGTTGCGGCTCGAACAGCTCGGGAATGTAGGCGCCCTGTACTCCGAGCATCGTGATCACGGCGAGCAGGATCATCGATGTTCCGGCGAGGATCATCCCGACCCGCCCGGTCTGCAGCATCGCCAGATACGGCACGATGCCCAGCGCCATCGCCCCGCACCCCAGCAGGCTGAGCCTGCGCCGCCCGTACCGGTCGCCGAGGACGGCGACCAGCGGGGTGGCAAGCCCCATCACCGCCATCGCCCCCATCAGGCAGAACAGCATGACGGTCGGGTCCACGCCCAGTCGTACGGTGGCCTGCGACAGCGCCCAGGTCGTGGCCGCGTAGTTGACGGCGTACGCGGCCGTGACGGCACCGGCAACCAGCAGCACGCGCCGCCAGTGGTGGTGCATCAGCCGGGCGAGCGGCGCGCGCACCAGAGTGCGGCGAGCGGTGAGGTCGAGAAACGTCGGCGTCTCGTCGACCTTCGAGCGCAGGATGTATCCGGCGAATGTCAGCACGCCCGCGCACAGGAAGGGGATGCGCCAACCCCAGGTACGGAACTGCTCGTTGGTGAGCGTCGCCGTCATCGCCAGCATGATGCCGTTGGCGAGTACGAATCCGACGGTGGGTCCGGTCTGCGGGAATCCCGCCCACAGTCCGCGCCGCCCGGGTGGGGCGTGCTCGGAGGCGAGGAGTACGGCCGCGCTCCACTCACCGCCCACGCCGAGACCCTGGACGATGCGCAGGAGAGTCAGCAGGAGCGGCGCGGCCACACCGAGGCTTCCGTACCCCGGCAGGAGTCCGATGGAGACGGTCGCAAGTCCGGTGGCGAGAACGGAAATCAGGAGGACCGTGCGGCGCCCGTGCCGGTCGCCGATGTGTCCGAAGAGCAAGGAGCCCACGGGGCGGGCGATGAAACCGGTCGCGAAGGTGGCAAATGCCGCCAGGGTGCCGGCGGTGCTCGAGAAGTTCGGGAAGAAGACCGGCCCGAAGACGAGGGCTGCGGCGCTCCCGTAGATGAAGAAGTCGTAGTACTCGATGACGGTGCCGACCGAACCGGCCGCGGCGACGCGCGCCATCGAGGGCCGTCCGCTCGGCGCTGCGTCCTGGACCTTCTGGTCGCTCGCTTGCGTCATGCGTGTTCTCCTGCCAGCCACAGTCGGGCACGTTCGTCGAATTCCACCGCGGTCTGGGATCCCCGGCGTGTGAAGGGCGCCAGATCCCGGCGCATGGTCCGCGCGGCCCGCGTGACGCGCGCGGAACGGACACCGTCCATGAGCTCCAGGGCCCTGCTCCAGGTCGCGCAGGCCCGCTCCACATGCCCTTGCCTGCACTGCATCGTGCCCGCGTGCGCGAGGCTCAGCGCGGTGATGCGCTGGTAGGTGGAGCCGGAGGCGCTCCAGATGGCCCGGGAGAAATGCCGTTCGGCGATGTCGTAGTCGCCGAGCAACTCCGCGGCCTTGCCGATGTGGTTGCCGACACAGGCACCGGCCGACCCCCACAGCGCGGCCCAGAACGGCATCTCGCTCTCGTCGGCGCCGTCCACCAGGCGCGCCGCACGGGCGGCTTCGGCGACGGCTTCGCGGCTCCGGCCGGCCATGGCGAGGGCCCGGGCGCGCGTGACGACATACAGCGACTCGGTGGCCGGGTCGGTGCGGCCCTTCGCCAGCCGCAGCGCCGCGTCGATGAGGTCGAGGGTGTGCTCGCCGCGCCCGGTCTCCAGACCGTGATGAGCCAGGACCCGCAGGATGAACGCCGTGTGCAGATCCTGGCCGGCCTCCCGGGTCAGTTTGAAGGCCTGCAGGTAGTAGCGCTGCGCCAGACCCGCCTCGCCCGCGTCGTACGCCTTCCAGCCGGCCAGGTAGGCCACGCATGCGCCGGCCGAGAGCATCTGCTGTTTCTGCGCCCCGGTGCGAAAGCGGCTGCGGCACAGGGTGGCCACGTCGGAGACCAGATACTGCACGACGGCGGAGCGGCCGTGCTGGCCACCGTGCCGTTCGTCGATGGCCGTGAACAGGGTGGTCATTTCCCGCACCGCCTGTATCTCTCTCTCGCCCGCGATGCCGGACGTCCTGACGGCGGGGTGGGCATGCGGGCGGGCTGTCAGAGGCGTTGCGGCGGCCGGGACGGAGTAGGCGGACGAGCTGATCGCCGTGCGGCGTTCGATGTCGGCCCGTCCGAGCCGGGTGAGGGCGTCGACCGGGTCCTGCGCCATGTCGAGCCCGAGGGACTGACCGTCCGTCTCCGGTATGCGTATGAGGCCGAGTTGCTCGGGTGTGACCAGCCGCCCCAGCTTCCGGGACAACGTCTCGGCCAGGAAGCGGGCCGCGGTGGCGTGGGGCTGCGTACCGGCGATCCAGTGCGCGACGGCGGACGAGTTGGTACGCAGCTGGGTCACGCCGCTCTCGGCCGCAACTGCCCTGACATCCCGGGCCAGTTCGGCGTAGGAGCAACCGGCTTCGGTGACCGCCAGTCTCAGATGTTCGTTCCCTTGGGTCATGCGGCCCTGGTCGCCCCTTCAGCGGGTTTAAGCGGCTTAAGCGAACTCATGAGTCACGGACCCTACCCACGCCGAGCGGTGCTTCGTTCACTTTCCGTCGATAGAACACACGCAGGGGTGAGGAGACGTCCGTGCTGCAGCGAGGACGCCGGCTGAGGGACCGAACGCAGACGACGGTCGAGCGCGAACTGGTCTGCCAACTCGTACTGGAGGCCGGGCGAACGGTCCCCGTGCCGACCCGGCTGGTCTACCGCACCGACGATCCGTACGCCGTCCATCTCTCGTTCCACACCGACAGCGACGTGCCCGTCGAATGGTGCTTCGCCCGCGACCTGCTGATCGAAGGGGTCTTCCATCCCACCGGTCAGGGCGATGTGAAGGTGTGGCCGGGCAGGACACCGCGCACCATGAACTTCGTCTACCTGCTGCTGTCCGCACCCACGGAGCACGCCCTGATCCAGGCTCCCGCCCGTGCCGTCGCGGCCTGGACCGAGCGGACGCTGCGGGTGATTCCTCCGGGTGCGGAGGAGGCGCAACCGCCGGGCCATGTAGTCGACTTGGGGCCCTACGCCTGAGGAAGGGACGGAACGTGGCGCGCGGCCACCGCCCGGCGGGTCTCCTCGGCCATCAGATCCGCGTTGATCGCCGCGGCTGCGCGCACACCCGCGGCGGCTGCGCCGATGACCTGCTCGGTCAGGTTGGCGACATTGCCCGCCACCCACACCCCGGGTACCTCCGTCGCTCCGGTGGGGTCGGCGGCGATGTAACTGCCGATGACGTGTCCGTTCCACTCCTGCTCGGCCGGCTCGAGGCCGAGGCCGGTGAGGATGTCGGCGCGGGCCGTGAAGCGCGGGGCGACGGCGAGCGCCTGGCAGGGGATCACCCGGCCGTCGGCCAGCGTGACACCGCTGAGCCGGTCGCCGGTCACCTCCAGCGCCGTCACCTCTCCGTCCACCACGGCGATGTCCCGGGCGGCGAGTTGCTCGTACTCGTCGTCGCCGCGCTCGGGCGCGGTGTGCAGGAAGAGGGTCACGTCCTTGCTCCACTGCCGCCACAGCAGGGCCTGGTGGACGGCCAGGGGACCGGTGCCGAGGATGCCGATCGCCTGGTCGCGCACCTCCCAGCCGTGGCAGTACGGGCAGTGCAGCACCCCGCGCCCCCACTGCTCTGCCACGCCCGGGACCTCGGGGAGTTCGTCGACCAGCCCGGTGGTCACCAGTAGCCGGTCCGCCACGGCAGCGGACCCGTCGTCGAGTACGACGCGAAAGCCCCCGGCCTCCAGCCGCTCGGCCGCCACGACGGCGCCCGCCTCGATCTCGCCGCCGTAACCGGTCACCTCCGCCCGGCCCGTGGCCAGCAGCTCCGCCGGTGCCATCCCTTCCCGCGCCAGATACCCGTGCACGTGCCCCGCGGGCGCATTGCGCGGCCGCCCGGCGTCGATCACGAGCACCGAGCGCCGGGCCCGCGCCAGGGTCAGCGCCCCGCTGAGCCCCGCGGCCCCGCCACCGACGACCACGACGTCATAGCGCCGTTCTTTGCTTTGTGCGGTCATTCGCAGTACCTCCGTCTCACCGACGACACTGCTCCCGCACTTCCGTCCTTGACAAACAGTCTTGCCAAGACAGCAAAGACAGAACCGGCGTCCCCTACTCGGAGTCCGGCCCCTGCGCCCGTACCTGCTCGACGTGCTGGAGCGAGTCGCGCAGGTCGCTCAGCCACGTGTCCGCGTTCTTCTGCACCAGGCGCACGCACCAGGCCAGGGCATCGCTGCGGCTCCGGGCGACGCCGCCGGCGATCAGGGTGTCGAGGGTCTGGCGCTCGGGCTGGCGCAGTCGCGTCATCACGGGTGCCGAGACGGTGGTGTACATGGCCCGTGTGTCGCCGCACTGCACACCCCACGAGACCTTGCGGCCGAACCGCTTCTCGGCCTCGCGCGCGACCCCGATGCGCTCGTCGCGGGTGCGTTCGCGGAACTCCGAGATGCGCCCGTCCAGCGAGGCCTCACGTTCGACCTGTGACGCGTCCGCGCCGAGGTCGGGCTCCGGGATCCGTCCGACGACCGTGATCTCCTCACGGTCCGCCGTCACGTCCAGGAGCTCGACGAAGAGTCCTTCCGGCAGCCGCCCGGCGAACCAGCCGCGCAGTGCCTGTTCCTGCTCCTTTGTAATCATGTAATTCAGATTACTCAGCCCTCTCGCGGATGGAAGAGGGTCCGCCCACGGCGTAATGCCCGCCCGCGCCCGGTATGCGGCGGCCGTCCCCGAGGGCTCGCGCGCTCCAGTGCGCAGTCCTAGAGTTGCGTGTATCAGAGCAGAACGGCAGATACCCCCTGCCCGCGTCTCTGGGAGGGCATATGACCCATATCTCGCTGACGGTTGACGGCACGGCCTACGAGGACGAGGTGGAACCCCGCCTCCTCCTCGTCCACTACCTGCGCGACAACCTCGGCCTCACCGGTACCCCCGTCGGATGCGACACCACCAACTGCGGGACCTGCACGGTCGAGCTGGACGGCGACAGCGTCAAGAGCTGCTCGGTACTGGCCGTCCAGGCCGACGGCTGTGAGGTGACGACCATTCAGGGGCTGGCCTCCGGCGCCGAATGGGATCCGCTCCAGACGGCGTTCCATCAGCAGCACGCTCTGCAATGCGGCTACTGCACGCCCGGCATGATCATGGCCGCCCGGGACCTGCTCAAGGAGAACCCGGACCCCACCCCGGACGAGATCCGCCACGGTCTCGAGGGCAATCTCTGCCGGTGCACCGGCTACCAGAACATCGTGCGTGCAGTCCTCGCGGCGGCTGCCGAGGAGCGGCGCCGCCGCGCTCCCGCACCGGGAGCCCTGACGGAGACCGCCCCCGTCACATCCAAGGCCCCGGCCGCGGCCCGGTAGGAGGCGCCGGTATGACCACCGAGCAGCTCAGCGCCGAGGTCGGTCGCTCGCGGACCCGCAAGGAAGACGCCCGGCTGGTCACCGGCCGGACCACCTGGACCGACAACATCGCCGTCCCGGGCCTGATGCACATGGCGATCCTGCGCAGCCCCATGGCCCACGCCACGATCGACCGCGTCGACGTCTCGCCCGCGCTCCAACGGCCAGGAGTGATCGCCGCGTTCAGCGGCCGGGACCTGGCGGACGAACTGGGCTCGATGCCCTGTGTGTGGCCGGTGACGGAAGACATCGTCATGCCCGACCACCCCCCGATCGCCGTCGACGAGGTCCGGTACGCCGGAGACCCGGTGGCCATCGTGATCGCCCGAGACCGCTACGCCGCGGCCGATGCGCTGGAAGCCGTAGAAGTCGACTACACACCTCTGCCTCCTGTGCTCGACCTCGAGGCCGCGCTGGCCGACGGCACCCCGCTCGTCCACTCCGGCAAGGGCACCAACCGCTGCTACACCTGGCCGCTCGCCACGGGCGACTACGAAGCGGAGAAGGCCCGGGCCGACCTCGTGGTCCGCCGCCGCTACACCCAGCAGCGCCTCATCCCCAACGCCATGGAGCCGAGGGCCGTCGTCGCCACTCCGCCCACGGCGTCCAACGAATACACCCTGTACTCATCGACGCAGGTCCCTCACGTGGCCCGGGTGACGCTGTCGATGGTCACCGGCATCCCCGAGCACAAGCTGCGGGTGATCGCCCCGGACGTCGGCGGAGGCTTCGGATCCAAGCTCCAGGTGTACGGCGAGGAAGCAGTCGCCCTCGCCGTGGCCAGGCGGCTCGGCCGGCCCGTCAAGTGGACCGAATCCCGGTCGGAGGGCTACCAGGCCACCCATCACGGCCGCGGCCAGATCCAGGACATCGAGATCGCGGCGACCCGTGAGGGCAAGGTGCTCGGCATGCGGGTCGACCTGCTCGCCGACATGGGCGCCTATCTGATGCTGATCACCCCCGGCACCCCGCTCCTGGGCGCGTTCATGTACCCGGGGATCTACAAGATGAACGCGTACACGTTCAACTGCACAGGCGTCTTCACCACCAAGACGCCCACCGACGCCTACCGCGGCGCCGGCCGTCCGGAGGCGACGTTCGCGATCGAGCGGACCATGGACGAACTGGCCGCGGAACTGGACATCGACCCGATGGAGCTGCGCCGCCGCAACTGGATCGGCCACGAGGAGTTCCCGTACACCACCGTCGCGGGGCTCACCTACGACAGCGGCAACTACGAAGCGGCCACCGACCGCGCGATGGCGCTCTTCGGCTACGACGACCTGCGGGCCGAACAGCGCGCGCGGAACGACAACAACGACCCGGTGCGGCTCGGCATCGGCATCTCGACGTACACCGAGATGTGCGGACTGGCCCCGAGCCGGATCCTGCGCGATCTGCGCTACGTCGCGGGCGGCTGGGAGGCCGCCACCATCCGCATGCTGCCCACCGGCACGGTCGAGGTGGCCACCGGCACCAGCCCCCACGGGCAGGGGCACGCCACCTGCTGGAGCCAGATCGCGGCGGACGTCCTCGGTGTGCCCTTCGACGACATCGAGGTGGTGCACGGCGACACCAAGGCGGTTCCGCAAGGCATGGACACGTACGGCTCCCGCTCGCTGGTGGTGGGCGGACTCGCCGTCCACCATGCCGCGCAGAAGGTCGTGGCCAAGGCCCGCAAGGTCGCCGCGCATCTGCTGGAGGCGAGCGAGGGCGACCTGGAGTTCTCCGGCGGGGTCTTCTCGGTGAAGGGATCGCCGGAGGCGACGAAGACCATCCAGGAGGTGGCCTTCGCGGCGTTCTCCTCCCACGACCTGCCCGACGGCATGGAGCCGACGATCAACGCCGAGCACCTGGTCGACCCGGACACCTTCTCGTTCCCCTTCGGCACCCACCTGTGCGCCATCGAGGTCGACACCGAGACCGGCCGTGCCCGGATCCGCAGTTACGTCTGCGTCGACGACGTCGGCAAGGTCATCAACCCCATGATCGTCCAGGGGCAGATCCACGGTGGTGTGGCGCAGGGAATTGCCCAGGCGCTCTACGAGGAGGCGGTGTACGACACCGAGGGCAACCTGCTCTCCGGCACCATGGCGGACTATCTGGTGCCCTCAGCGGTCGACCTGCCCGACTTCGTCACCGACCGCACCGAGACCCCGGCGACCTCCAACGCGCTCGGCGTCAAGGGCGTCGGCGAGACCGGGACGATCGCATCCACACCGGCCGTGGTCAACGCGGTCGTCGACGCACTGCGGCCGATGGGCGTGAGCGACGTGGCCATGCCGTGCACACCCCAGCGGATCTGGCAGGCCGTCACGGCCGCCCGGGCCGAGGAGGGAACAGCATGATTCCCGCGGCATTCGACTACGCACGGCCGCAGACGATCGACGAAGCAGTACGCGTTCTCGCGGACGGCGGCGAGGAGGCGAAGGTCCTGGCCGGCGGCCAGAGCCTGATCCCCATCCTGCGGCTGCGGCTCGCCTTCCCCGAACTGCTGGTCGACGTCGGCCGCATCCCTGAACTGCGCGGTGTCCGCGAAGAGCCCGGCACTCTCGTGATCGGGGCCATGACGACACACCACGACGTCATCCACGACCCGCTGGTACGCAGCCACGCAGGGCTGCTGGCCGCGGCGACCGAGACCGTCGCCGACCCGTCCGTACGCCACCGAGGCACCATCGGCGGCTCGCTCTCTCACGCCGACCCGGCGGGGGACCTGCCCGCGGTGCTGCTCGCGCTCGACGGCGAGATGGTCGCCATGGGGCCGCAGGGCCGGCGCACCATCCCGGCACGCGAATTCTTCACCGACTATCTGCAGACCGCGCTGCGGCCCGACGAGCTGCTGGTGGAGGTCCGGGTGCCCAAGAGCGACAACTGGGGCTACCACTACGAGAAGTTCAGCCAGGTCGCGCAGGCCTGGGCGATCGTCGGTGTGGCAGCGATGGTGCGGCGCGACGACGGCCACCTCGTCGAGTCCCGGGTCGCGCTGACCAACATGGGCGCGACCCCCCTGCGCGCGAGCGCCACCGAGGAGGCGCTCGCCGGCGCGGAGGCCGACCCGGCCGCTGTGGCCCGGGCAGCCGAATCGGCGGCGGACGGAACCCGTCCGGCGTCCGACCTCTCGGCGTCGCCCGAGTACCGCGAACACCTGGCGCGGGTGCTCACCCGGCGGGCTGTGCTGGCTGCGGCCGGGATGGAGTGACAGTGTGACGGCCGGGCCCGACGAGCTGCGCGCGAGACTGGAGAAGACCGGCTATCTCGTCGACGACGGTCTCGCCATCGCCTGCTTCCTGGCTCTGAAGCTGCACCGGCCGATCTTCTGCGAGGGCGACGCGGGCACGGGCAAGACCGCGCTCGCCTCCGCCCTCGCGCAAGTCCTCGACGCACCCCTGATCCGTCTGCAGTGCTACGAGGGCATCGACGCGTCCCAGGCCCTGTACGACTGGGACTTTCCGCGTCAGCTGCTGCACCTGCGGGCTGCCGAAGCCGCCGGAGTCGGCGATGCCGGCCGGCTGGAGAGCGAGCTGTACAGCAGGCGGTTCCTCATCGCCCGGCCGCTTCTGCAGGCGCTGGAGACGCAGCCGTCGGTCCTGCTCGTCGACGAAGTCGACCGGGCCGACGACGAGTTCGAGGCGTTCCTGCTCGAGCTGCTGTCGGAGTACACGGTCACCGTTCCCGAACTGGGCACTCTGCGGGCCTCGTCGCCGCCCGTGGTGGTCCTCACCTCCAACCGCACGCGCGAGGTCCACGACGCCCTGAAACGACGCTGCCTGTACCACTGGTTCGAGCACCCGGGTTTCGAACGTGAACTTGCGATCGTCCGCAGACGCCAGCCCCAGGTGACCGAACGGCTCGCCGCGCAGGTCACCGCGGTCGTACAGACCCTGCGTACACAGGAGTTGCTCAAGCCGCCCGGGGTCGCCGAGACCATCGACTGGGCCGAGGCGCTCGACGCACTCGGCGCGACCGAGCTCGACGCCGAGCTGGCCGTCGCCACGCTCGGCTCGGTGCTGAAATACCGAGAGGACGCCGAACGGGCCCGGTCCCTTGACCTGTCCGCGATTCTCGCGGCGCGGGGAGCGTGAGCACCGTGCCACGAAACCCCATGCCCACAGCACCGCAGGCCGACCCCACCGCGGTCCTCGTCGGATTCGCCCGGGCCCTGCGCGCGGCCGGAGTCGCGGCAGGACCCGACCGGGTGCAGAGTTTCCTGGCAGCTCTCGAACTCCTCGGATCAGAGCGGCGCTCCGACGTCTACTGGGCGGGCCGGCTCACCCTCTGCGGCAGCCAGGACGACCTCGAACGGTACGACCGTGTCTTCGCCGCGTACTTCGCGCAGAAGCCGCCCCCCGGACGCCGGGCACGCCGGGCCCCGGACCCCAAGCTCGTGCTGCGTCCGGTGGCCGCCGAGGCCGCCATGACTCCCGGAGCCGACGAAGAGGACGGCGCGGCGCGGCCCGCCGCCGCCCTGGCGAGCTCCGCAGAGGTCCTGCGCCACCGGGACATGGCCGAGTTGTCGGTGGCCGAACGCGCCCAACTGCGGCGGCTGCTCGCGGCGTTCGCGCTGAGCGGTGAGCCGCGCCGCACCGCACGTCTGCGTCCCGCCCGGCGCGGCGACGTCGATCCGCGACGCACCGTACGTGAGCTGCTGCACCGCGGCGGGGAACCGGCCCGGCTGCGGTACCGCACTCCCGCCACCAAGCCCCGCCGGGTCGTACTGCTCCTTGACGTGAGCGGTTCGATGGACCCCTACGCGAGCGCCCTGCTGCGCTTCGCGCACGCCGCCGCGCACGGGTCGCCCACCACCCGTACGCAGACCGAGGTGTTCACCATCGGCACCCGGCTGACCCGCGTGACCCGTGAGATGGCGCACCGCGATCCCGACGCGGCCCTGGCCGCCGTCGCGTCGGCGGTGCCCGACTGGAGCGGAGGCACCCGGCTCGGCGAGATGCTCCGCGCCTTCCTCGACCGGTGGGGGCAGCGCGGCCTGGCCCGCGGAGCGGTGGTCGTGGTGCTCTCCGACGGATGGGAGCGCGGCGATCCGGAGCTGCTCGCGGCCCAGATGCGGCGGCTGCACCGCCTTGCACACCGGGTGGTGTGGGCCAACCCGCGCAAGGCACACCCCGGATACGCGCCGCTCGCGGCCGGGATGGCGGCGGCGCTGCCCAGCGTGGACGCGTTCGTCGAAGGACACAGCCTGGGCGCCCTGGAGCGGCTGGCGGCAGTGGTGAGAGGTGCGAGCGATGCGTGAGATTCTCCCTGTCCTCAGCCGTTGGTACGCGTCCGGAACGCCCTTCGGGCTCGCCACCGTTGTCGCCGTGAGCCGCAGTGCGCCACGCGGCCCCGGTGCGGCGATGGCGGTGGGCCCGGACGACGCGGTCGTGGGCAGCGTCTCCGGCGGCTGCGTGGAGGGCGCGGTCTTCGAACTGGCCCAGGAGGTCGTGGAGAGCGGTGAGGCACGGCTGCAGACCTTCGGCTACAGCGACGAGGACGCGTTCGCCGTCGGCCTCACCTGCGGTGGGGAGATCACCCTCCTCGTACGTTCCGTATCGCCGGAAGCCGACGCCTCGTTCGGTGAGGTCGCGGCATCGGTCGCCGAGCACCGTCCGGTGGTGGCAGCGACCGTGATCGACGGTCCCGCGACGCGCGGCGCCACGCTCGCCGTGTGGCCTGAGAAGGTGTCCGGCTCCCTCGGATCGGAGGGCCTGGACGCGGCCGTCACCGCCGACGCGCGCGGGGAACTGGCGCAAGGCGCGACCGGCCTGCGGCACTACGGCCCGCACGGCGAGCGGCGCGAGGACGACGTCACCGTGTTCCTCCAGTCCTTCGCCCCGCCACCGCGGATGCTGGTCTTCGGCGCGATCGACTTCGCCGCCGCGGTCGCCCGGATCGGCGCGTTCCTCGGCTACCGGGTCACCGTGTGCGACGCGCGCCCGGTCTTCGCCGACCCCCGCCGGTTCCCGGACGAGGCAGAGGTGGTGGTCGACTGGCCCCACCGGTATCTGCGAGCCACCGAGGTGGACGATCGGACCGTGATGTGCGTGCTCACCCACGACCCGAAGTTCGATGTCCCGCTGCTCGAAGTCGCGCTGCGCTCCCCGGCCGCCTACATCGGGGTCATGGGCAGCCGCCGCACGCACGAGGACCGTCTCGCGCGGCTGCGGGAGAAGGGACTGGACGAGGCGGAGCTGGCGCGGCTGCGCTCGCCCATCGGCCTCGATCTCGGCGCCCGTACGCCCGAGGAAGTGGCCGTGTCGATCGCGGCGGAAATCGTGGCGCTGCGCTGGGGCGGCAGCGGTACCCCACTCGCCGACACGGCCGGAGCGATCCACCATCCGCATCTGAAGCCGGTGTGAGGGAGGAGGGAGACCATGGACCTGCAGAACTCGTTCACCGTCCCTGTCCCGGTCGACGAGGCGTGGCAGGTGCTCCTCGACATCGAGCGGGTCGCGCCCTGCATGCCGGGTGCCACCGTCGAGGGCTTCGACGGCGAGACCGTCGAAGGCTCAGTGAAGGTGCGGGTGGGCCCGATCACC
The DNA here is from genome assembly GCF_040606445.1 of Streptomyces sp. NPDC005408. NCBI lineage: Bacteria > Bacillati > Actinomycetota > Actinomycetes > Kitasatosporales > Streptomycetaceae > Streptomyces > Streptomyces sp. NPDC005408. The sequence continues at coordinate 51,101 of NZ_JBEXEX010000020.1, forward strand.
GTGACCTACCGGGGCACCGCCACGTTCCAGGAGAGGGACGAGTCGGCGCACCGGATCGTCCTGGCCGCCAAGGGCAAGGAAGTCCGGGGCCAGGGCACGGCGCGTGCCACCGTGACCGGAACGCTGGCCGATCGCGACGGAGAGACGGCGGTCGTCGTCGTGACCGATCTGACCATCACCGGCCGCCCGGCGCAGTTCGGCCGCGGGGTCATGGCCGAGGTGGGCAACAAGCTCATCGGCCGCTTCGCGGACTGCCTGGCGCAGCAGTTGGCCGGACCGGAACCGGCTGCGCCCGAAGCCGCGGACGCCGTGCGGAGCGACGACGCCGAGACCGCCGACACCGGGAGCGACGACGACGGGAGCGACGGCGAACAGGCCGCGATGGTCGCGGGCGCCGGGACCCACGAGGCCGAGCCGATCGATCTTCTGCGTACGGCGGGCATCCCGGTCGCCAAGCGGGCGGCGGGAGTTCTCGTCGCGGCGGCGCTCGCCGTACTGGCCGTCATCCTCATCCGCAGAAGGCGGTGACCGAGGCGTCCACGGCCGGCGTCAGTACCGCTGGGCCTTGGCGATCGTGGCGGTCAGCTTCAGGTCGGGCGGTTTCCGGCTGATGGCGAGGGGCTGTGCTCCCTTGCCCGGGGCGAGATCCGACGCGCCGACGACTCTGCTCTCCACCACCTTGCCGGTGGAGTCGGTGAAGTCGACCTGCACGGCGTACGCCGCCTGCTGGTCGGTGCGGTTGGTGATACGCACCACGACGGCGAGCAGACCGCCGGTCTCGCTCCTCGGTTTGCCCACGAGCGTGACGTCGGACGTCGCATTGCCCTTGCCCGTCACCTTCTTCAGCTCTGCCGCGGCCTCCTGGTTCGCACGGGCCACCTCGGCCGACACGGAAGCCTCGAAGGCGGAGGCGGCAGCGGATGCGGACGACGCCGCGGCGGACGCCGAGGCGAGCGCCGACGCGGCGGCGGAAGGCAGGGATGACGGCGGTGTGCCGGAGAAGGAAGCGGTGCTGGGAGGTGTCGGGCGGGGGCTGAACGGCGAGCTGCTCCCGCTGTCGCCGTCCCCGGTACTGCACGAAACGAGGCCGGCGATGCTCGACGCCGCGGCGACCACGGTCAGGGCAACAGCCGCGAGCCGTCGTCCGCCCGAGCGGTCCTTCACGCATGCGGTCATGGGGAGTTGTCCTCTCACTGCCGGTACCCGGGCCTCCGCCTCGGGCGGCACCTCAGTAGCGCAGGGCGCTGGCGATTCCGCCCATGCCGGCGAGCGTCCCGTCGGGAACGAAACGCACGTCCGCGCCTGTGTCCAGGGACCGTTCGACAATGTCGTCGACGATGTCGTCGAGGGCATCCAGGTCACCTGGTTCGGCCGGAAGCAGGTGACCGCCGGAGTCGCGCACGGTCTCCTGGTAGCTCTCCTCCACGGCCAGCAGCGCGACCCGGCCGGACTCCACGTTCTGCCGGATCTCGTCGACCCCGGCGGCGAACGCCTTTCGCCCACGCGCCTTGTCCAGTTCCGCAAGGACCTTGGCGACGTCCCTCTCCGCACGGGCCTCGACGGGCGGCCGCACCGCCTGCCACACGGCATCGGGGGGCCCGGCAGCCAGCCCTCCCTGCGGGACATGGGTGGCAGTCGCCCTGCCGGTCACGGTGCCGACGCCGTCGAGGAGGGAGAGCGCCGCCGCTTCACCGGCCACATACAGGGGTCGGGGAGCGGACTTGAGTACGGCACCTATCGCGGCGTCCGCCTCCCGCAGAAACTGGCGGGTCTGCTCGTCGCTGAAGGTGCTCGGCAGATCGCCGATCCGCTCCTTGCGCTCGGCATCCGGGTCCTCAAGGCTCCGGGTCAGCGGGAACGCCCCGGTGTTCTCCTCGACGACGCGCTCCGCACCACCGCTCCACAGGGTGACGCGGTCGGAGGAGACGGCCAGCACCCAGTAGGGGCGCTCGGCGGCCTTCGCGGAGACGAGATTGCGGGTCAGGTAGGTGTCCGAGAGCACGACACGCGTAGGCACCGTGCGGCCCAGCGACCACACCTCATGCTCGCCCGGCGCGGCGAAGACAGCCAGCCCGTCCTCGGCGTGCACCAGGTCGACCTCCGCCAGAGCCAGGTCCAGCTGTTCGATGACATCGATCCGCCTGTCCCGTGTGACAGCCGGATCGGCATGAAGCTGGTCCTTGGCCTGAGCCATCAGATTGCGCAGCCGTACCGGGTCCTGTGTGTTGTCCGGCTCGCGGCGGTGGGTCGGCATCAGAACCGACACCGCTGGATAGGGACGCTGCCTGCGCAACCTGGCGAGTGTGGCGGAGCTGAGAGTGGTCTGCATCGGGCCCCTTTCGGAACGAGTGCCCCCGCGCCTTCCAAATCAGCACTACGAACCCTATGTCCGATTCGCTGATCAGGCAGAAGTTGCGAGGGGACGCATCCTGTGGCTCCGAAGACCTGCCTAAGTAGCGCAGAGTCATCGGGGCTCCCACCGGCCTCGAGAGGCTCGGTCGCCACGACCACTCCAAGATCAAATCCGCTCTGACCTGCACCTCCGCGCCGACTCCCGGCTCGCAACTTCCCTGGCGGGAATGCGACATCACCCTTGAGGTGTGTTGTTGACGTCGGGAATCTGCCAGAACCTGTCCCGTGGCAAATGGTGAACTGAACGCACAGCCATTGCGATGCCCACCACAGGACGGGAATTCATGTCCACTGTCACCACCACTTCCGCCGACGACCCCGCCGTATCAACTCGCTCACCGTTGATTGGCTGGCTCGCCGTCGTATCGGTGATGCTGGGAATCTTTTCTATCGTCACCACCGAGATCCTGCCGATCGGACTGCTGACGACGATCGGCTCCAGCTTCACCATCTCCGATGGAATGGCTGGTCTGATGATGACCATGCCGGGATTCCTCGCCGCGATTTCGGCCCCTCTGGTCACCGTGGCGACAGCGCGAATCGACCGTCGGCTGATGCTGTGCGTCTTCATGCTTCTGCTGGCGCTGGCGAATTTCCTTGCCGCGGCCGCACCGACGTACTGGCTGGTGCTCGTCTCCCGGGTCATGGTCGGGATCACGATCGGTGGATTCTGGTCGATCGGGGCAGGACTGGCCCCTCGGCTGGTGCGGCCGGAATCGGTCGGCAGGGCGACAGCGGTGATCTTCTCCGCGGTTCCGCTCGGTTCCGTACTGGGCGTGCCCGTCGGCACGTTCATCGGGGATGTCTCCGGCTGGCGGATGGCGTTCGTCGTCATGGGGATTCTGACCGTCGGAGTATTGATCATGATGCTCGTGGTGATCCCCGCGCTTCCTCCCGAGGAGGTCACCCGCCTCAATGTGCTGGGCGGCATGCTCCGCAGCACCAACACGCGCTTCGCGCTGCTGGCGACCTTCCTCGTCGTGCTCGCCCACTTCGGTGCATACACCTATGTGACGCCGTTCCTGGAGGACGTGACCCGCGTGAGCACCGGCGCGATCACCGTCTTCCTTCTGGTGTACGGAGCGGCCGGGATCGTCGGCAACTTCGTGGGCGGCTCGATGGTGGGACGCCATCCGCGCGCCACCTTCGGAGTCGCCGCGGGGATGATCGCCGGCGCGACGCTGCTGCTCCCCGTCCTCGGGCGGTGGGGAATCGGCGCCATTGCGCTGCTGATTGTCTGGGGGATTGCTTATGGTGCTGTTCCGGTCTCCTCCCAGACTTGGTTCTCCAAAGCGGCTCCGCATGCACCGGAAGCCGCTTCGGTGCTTTTCACGGCGTCATTCCAGGCGACCATTTCGATTGGTGCGCTTGTCGGTGGTCTCATCGTGGACCGCACTTCCCCGTCGACGGTCATGGCACTCGCCGGAGCCACCGCCGTTCTTATGGTCGTGACCGTCTGGATTCACTTCGCTAGTCGCCTCACCTGGCCCGAGAACGCCTGAACAGCTTCTCGCCGGCCATTCCACGCCTTCCTGTCGGCCGAACCATCAAGCACCCGTTCGTGAATAAAGGAGAGAGCTGTCCATGTGCGGTATTGCGGGCTGGATAGATTTCGAGCGTGACCTCAGGCTTGAGCGCACGACCATGCAGGCGATGACAGAGACGATGGCCTGCCGTGGGCCGGACGACGAAGGAGTGTGGATCGACTCTCACGCGGCCATCGGTCATCGGCGGCTGTCGGTCATCGACCTGGAGGGCGGCCGTCAGCCGATGGTCGCCGACGAGGACGGCCGGGAGCTTGCCGTCCTGACCTTCAGCGGCGAGATCTACAACTACCGGGAGCTGCGCGCCGAGTTGGCTTCCCACGGCCATCGCTTCCGCACCCAGAGCGACACCGAGGTCGTGCTGCGGGGCTATCTCCAGTGGGGCGAGGGCTTGGTCGACAAGCTCAACGGCATGTACGCGTTCGGGATCTGGGACGTACGGCGCGAGGAGCTCGTGCTCGTGCGCGACCGGATGGGCGTCAAGCCGCTCTACTACTACCCGACCGCCAACGGCGTCCTCTTCGGCTCGGAGCCCAAGACGATCCTCGCCAACCCGGCGATACCCCGCCGCGTGAACGCCAACGGTCTCCGCGAGATGCTGGACATGGTCAAGACGCCCGAGCACGCCGTCTTCACCGGCATGCACGAGGTACGACCCGGCCATGTCGTACGGGTGCGCCGCGAGGGGCTGACCAAGCGCCGGTACTGGGCGCTGGAGGCCAGGGAGCACACCGACTCCCTCGAGAAGACCGTGCACACGATCCGGGAGCTGCTCGAGGACATCGTCACGCGGCAGCTGATCTCCGACGTACCGCTGTGCAGCCTCCTGTCCGGCGGCCTCGACTCCTCGGCCGTCACCGCCCTCGCGGCGAAAGCCCTGGCGGCCGAAGGCGCGGGCCCGGTGCGCTCGTTCTCGGTCGACTTCGTCGGTGCAGCCGAGAACTTCATCCCGGACCCGCTGCGCAGCACACCCGACGCCCCGTTCGTCCGTGATCTCGCCCAGCATGTGGCAGCCGACCACAAGGAGATCCTGCTCAACAGTGACGACCTGAGCGACCCGGCAGTACGTGCCGCGGTGCTCGGCGCCACGGACCTGCCGCCTGTCTGGTACGGCGACCTGTGGCCCTCGCTGTATCTGCTCTTCCGAGCCGTACGCGAACGCTCCACGGTCGCTCTGTCCGGCGAGTCGGCGGACGAACTCTTCGGCGGCTACAGCTGGTTCCACGACCCGGAGGTGCTGACCGCCGAGACCTTCCCGTGGCTCACCACCACGCCCGGCCCGTTCTACGACGGAACGCCGCTGTTCGACGGAGCCCTGCTCAAGACACTCGACATCCCCGGCTACCGGCGCGCGAGCTACCACGATGCCATCGCCGAAGTGCCGGTACTGGCAGGGGAGACGGGCCTGGAGAAGCGGATGAGGGAGATCAGCCATCTCAACCTCACCCGCTTCCTCAACACCCTGCTCGACCGCAAGGACCGCATGAGCATGGCCGTCGGCCTGGAGGTGCGAGTTCCGTTCTGCGACCACAGGCTCGTCGAGTACGTCTTCAACACCCCTTGGTCGATGAAGACCTTCGACGGCCGGGAGAAGAGCCTGCTCCGCGCGGCAACCCGCGATGTGCTCCCCGAGTCGATCGTGAGCCGTGTGAAGGCGCCCTACCCGAGCACGCAGGACTCCGGTTACGAGAAGAACCTCCGCGACCGGCTGGCTGAGGTCGTGAGCTCCGGGGACGCCCCCATCCTGCCGCTCCTGGACGCCGATCGGGTACGCGACCGCCTGACCCGGCCCGTCAGCACGGCCAGCACACAGATCACGCGCATCGATCTGGAAGTGCCGCTGTGGCTCAACGCCTGGCTCGACTCCTACAAGGTCACCGTCGACATGTGAGGCGGTGCGGGGCGAGCCGGCTCTCCGCCCCGCCGCACCATCTCCCGGCGGCCCTCTTAATCCCCCGGAGGGGGTCGCCGGGCCCCTCCGTACACACGCCCTGCTGCACCTGCCCGTACCTGCCCGCCCGGGAAAGGAAATCCCTCCGTGGCCATGCCGAGCATCTCTCCGCAGCAGGCCGCCCAACGGGCGCTGCACGCCGGGCTGCCGTCGGCCGCAGACCGGTCCCCCCAGGTGGCCGCGCTGGCAGGGCACGCCCACAGCATCATCGGCGCTCTGCGTTCCCTGAATCTCGAAGGCGCGGCCCCCGCGGCTGTCTTCCGGGCAGTCGGCGACGTCTCGCCGATACCTCAGGAGCCCGCCGATGCAGCCCTATGAGCTCACTCTCTCCGCTGCGGCCGAGGCCGTCGCCGCAGGGGAGCTGTCCCCGGTCGAGCTGACCGAATCCGTTCTCTCCCGGTGTGAGGAGGTCGAAGGCCGGCTCAACGCCTATGCCTTGGTGACCGCGGTCAGTGCGCGGGAATCGGCCGCGCGGGCCGAGCGGGAGATCCGCGAAGGCCAGCATCGGGGCCCGCTGCACGGCATCCCCGTCGGCCTCAAGGACGTGATCGACACGGCGGGAGTCCCCACGACGGCGAACTCCCGCGTCTGGGCCGACAGGACCCCGGACAAGGACAGCACCGTGGCCGCCCGGCTCGCTTCGGCGGGCGCGGTGCTCATCGGCAAGACCCACACGCACGAGTTCGCGTACGGACTGATCACCCCGCAGACGGCCAACGCCCGGCACGCCGACCGCATCGCGGGCGGCTCCAGCGGCGGCTCGGCCGTCGCGGTGGCCGCCGGATCGGCGACCTTCGCCCTCGGGACCGACACCGGAGGCTCCATCAGGGTCCCATCCGCGCTGAACGGCGTCGTAGGACTCAAACCGACGTACGGCCTGGTCTCCACGCACGGCATCGCGCCCCTGTCCTGGTCCCTCGACCACGTGGGCCCCATCACCCGGACCGTGCGGGACGCGGCTCTCGTTCTCGACGCCATCGCCGGGCATGACCCGCGCGACCCCGTGAGCATCACCCGGCCGCCCGAGCACTGCGAGCGGGGACAGCACAAGGATCTGCGCGGGCTGCGCGTGGGCGTCCCCGTCAACTACTTCTTCGAGCAGGTCGACCCGCAGGTGGAAGCGGCCGTCCGGACCGCCGTCGGCGCTCTGGACGACCTTGGCGCCGAGCTCGTGCGGGTGCGTATCCCCATGGCCGAGTATCTGCAGGCCACGCAGTGGGGACTCATGCTCCCCGAGGCAGCCTCGGTCCACGAACGCGCCCTGCGCGAGACCCCTGACCTCTTCACTCCAGACGTACGCCTCCTGCTGGAGGCGGGCGAACTCGTCCTGGCCGGCGACTATCTGCGCGCCCAGCGCTCCCGCACACTCATCCGGCGCGCCTGGTCACGCCTCTTCGAGACCGTCGACGTGATCGCCGCGCCCTCCGTGCCCTGCGCGGCGGCAAAGCGCGAACAGGGCTCGGTGGACTGGCCCGATGGCACCACCGAACCGGTCACCGACGCCTATGTCAGGCTCTCGGCGCCGGCCAATGTCACCGGCCTGCCTGCCCTCTCGCTGCCCGTCGGGCTCGACGACGCGGGCCTGCCCATCGGCATGCAGCTCATCGCGGGCCCGCTCGCCGAGCCCGTACTGCTGCGCACGGGCATCGCCTACGAGACGGCATCATCGGCATGATGTGCACGGATCCGGTCGAGAACCACCCCCAGGAATGCGCCAGAAATTCGGAGTTCACGTATGACTGCTGATGCGACGCCCGACGCGAGTCCGTTGCCCGAGGCCTTCTACCGGGACCTCGGTCAGGGCCGATACGCGAGCACCTCCGCCACCGCGGGGCCGTGGAGCCCGAAGACTCAGCACGCCGGGCCTCCCTCGGCGCTGCTCGGCCGGGCCATGGAGCGGCACGAGCCCAGAGAGGGATTCCGGATCGCGCGCATCACGCTGGAGCTGCCGCGTCCGGTTCCGGTCGCCGAGCTCCATGTCGCTGTACGGACGGTTCGTTCGGGCGGACGTGTCGAACTGCTCGAAGGTGAGGTCACCTCCAGCGGGCAGCCGGTGCTGCTGGCCCGTGCCTGGCGGATGATCGCCAGCCCGGCCGACACTCCGGCGCTGCGCCCCGAGCCCGGCCCGCCTCCGCTGCCGGGGCCGCAACCGCCGCAGACCATGAAAGGCGCCCACATGGAGGGCTATGTCTCGGCCATGGAGTGGCGATTCGAACCCGGGAAGGGGTTCGACACGCCCGGGCCCGGCACGGCATGGGCGCGGCAGCGCATCCCGCTGGTGGCCGGTGAGGAGGACACTCCGCTGACCCGGGCGCTCACGCTGGCCGACAGCAACTGGGCGGTCGCCTTTGAGCTGGACCACTATGAGCGGCTCGTCATCAACACGGACGTCACGCTCGCCCTGCACCGCGAACCGGTCGGCGAATGGTTCTGTGTGCGCTCGGCGACCGCGGCCAGCCCCGGCGGCTCCGGGCTGGCACTGGGGCAGCTCGACGACAGCGCCGGTGACTGCGGCCGCATCCTGCAGACCCTGCTGGTCACCGAACGCTGATCGCGGGCAGAAACGGCCACGGCCCTCCCACCTCGTTACGAGGTGGGAGGGCCGTGTCAGACCCTCGGTCGTGACCCGGCTCACTCCGGCCAGTCGACCAGCAGGCGCCTCGGTCCCCGGAAGGAAATGTTGGCCGGGAAGGTGAGGTCCTGGCCCTCGACCATCCGCATCTTCGGTGCCCGCTGAGCCAGCAGGTCGAGCGCAATCCTGGCCTCCATACGGGCGAGAGCGGCACCGATGCAGTAGTGGATGCCTTTCCCGAAGGAGAGGTGGGCGCGGACATCGCCACGGTGGATGTCGAAGGCCTCGGGTTCTTCGAAGTACTTCGGGTCCCGGTTGGCGGCACCGAGAAGCAGCAAGACCTTGGCGTCCGCGGGGATTTCGACCCCACCCACGTCGACTGCGCGAGTGGTGATGCGCCGCCAGGCGGTGATGCTGCTGTCGAAGCGCAGCGCTTCCTCGACGGCTGCGGGGATGAGCGAACGGTCGGCGCACACGGCGTCCCACTGCTCAGGGTTGAGAAGCAGCCGCCGGATCGCGTTGCCCGTGAAGTTCGTTGTGGTCTCGTGGCCGGCGAAGCTCAGCCCGTAGGCAACGTTGGTGATCTCCTCCAGCGACAACGCGGACGGGTCGTCCTGGTGGATCCGGATCAGGTCACTGGTGAAGTCGTCCACCGGCTCGGCCGCGCGCCGGGCGACGAACTCCTCGCAGTAGGCCCAGTAGTGGACCATATTGGTGGCGATGTCGCGCTGCTCGTCGGGGCTCGGCCGGCCCCAGCTGAAGGCGATGCGGTTGCCGCACCAGCTCTTGAGCATGTCCATGTCCTCGTCGGGGAACCCGATGAACGTGAAGATCATGTACGCGGGGAGCGGATAGGCCAGCGCCGACACCAGATCGACCTGGCCCGGCCTGATCGCATCCACCAACTCGGTTGCCTTGGCCCACACCTTGGGTTCCAGCACCGAGACCCTGCGGGCTGAGAAGCCCTTGAGGTTGTGCCGGCGAATACGAGTGTGCTTGGGCGGGTCGCAGTCGGACATCACCGGGCTGGCGTGAAAGCCCTCCTTGATAATGGCCTTCGCCTCGTCCGTCAACGGGAAAACCGGACGCTGACCGACCGCCGCGGAGAACGTCCCCGGGTCTTTCAGAACTGCCTCGATGTCGTCATAGCCCGTCACCACCCACATGTCGATCGCCGGTGCATAGAAAGCCGGTACCTCGTCGCGGACAGCCGACAGGGTGGGATAGGGATCGGCCACATAGGAATCAGCCAGCGGGTCAAAATTCTGATGGACCGGGCACGATGCCATGTTGGTCTGCGTCATCACGCAACCTCCTCCGCTCGATGCCTCAAGTCTCGTTCACTTTCCTCTACTTGGAAATCAGATAATTGTGGATCCCGGTATAAGATGTCTTCATGACCGACCGTATGAGTCTGCGACAGCTGGACTATTTCGTGGTCGCCGCTGAGGTCGGCACCATGAGCGGCGCGGCAAAGGTGTTGTACGTCTCTCAGTCCGCGGTGTCGATCGGCATCGCAGAACTGGAGCATCAGCTCGGGGTGCAACTCCTGCTCCGATCGAAGCCGAAAGGGCTGACCCTCACCGAGGCCGGGCGGAAGCTGTTGCCGGAGGCGCGTGCCCTGCTGGCCCGCACCGAGGAACTGCAGGCCGGCATGCGCGATGTCGGACAGACTCCGGCAGGCCGGCTGGTGGTCGGCTGCTTCATGACCATCGCGCCGTTTCTGCTGCCGCGGCTGCTCGAGGATTTCCAGGCCGCCTATCCGGAAGTTACCCTCGACTTCCTTGAGGGCTCGCTGGTCGATCTCCAGCAACTGCTCCTGGAAGGGCGCTGTGAACTGGCAGTGCTCTACGGCGTCGACATACAGCCCGGCATCGACTTCGACGTGCTCTATGCGACCCAGCCGCATGTGCTGCTTTCGTCTGCGCATCCGCTGGCGGAGGCGGAAGCCGTCCGGCTGGCCGACCTCGCCGGCCACGACATGATCATGCTCGATGTTCCGCCGAGCCTGCGGTATTTCACCGAGGTGCTGAGCACGGCCGGAGTCACGCCGGCCATTCGCCACCGCACAAGGAGCTTTGAGATGGTTCGCAGCCTTGTCGCGCGCAATGTCGGCTATTCGCTGCTGATCCAGCATCCGGCTCTGGATGTCAGTTACGAGGGCCGCCCGCTGGAAATCCGCCGCATTCACGACCCTGTTGTTCCGCTGCCTGTCGTATTGGCCCGGCCGAGTGGTGCTCAACCCACCCGCCGGGCCGCCGCTTTTGCATCATTCCTGCATGAAACAGTGGCGCGGTACCCCGAGTTGACGTGACGAGGTCATGAACTGCCGACCACAGGGTGATCACTGGTGAAGGGGGACTGAGCGCTTGCGCCGCCGGGGGATCCCAGGGGGATGAACACCTCCGCATCGGCCGTCAGATACTCGCGCCAGGGCGTCGGCACGGAGGTCTCGAAGAAGATCGCCTCGACCGGGCAGACAGGTTCGCAGGCGCCGCAGTCGACGCATTCCTCGGGATGGATGTAGAGCTTCCGGGGTCCTTCGTAGATGCAGTCGACGGGGCACTCTTCGACGCAAGCCTGATCCTTGACGTCGACGCAGGGCTGGGCAATGACGTAGGTCATGGGGAACTCTCCGTTCACAGGGATGTGTTCACGGTCCAGGAGTCGTTGCCGGTGAGGCGGGGGACAGCGTGAAGCCCGTGATGGGGCCCCCAGACCTCGGCCCGCGTGCCGTCCGGCAGGGCGATGACCCTGCGGGCGCCGACCTTCGCGTCCACCGAGCCTGTCAGCAGAGCGAATTCGGCCCGGACGGCATCGGTGGAAGACAGTTCGTCGGACCCGACGAGCAGCAGGTTTCCCACGATGGCCAGCTCGGGCGAGTCCGGGCCGCCGTCCAGCCGGATGCGGGCTTCGAGCTCGGCCTCCAGGACCGACTCGTACAGTGCGACGGCGCTGTCGAGTGCTGCGCGACGCACCGCTCGCCGGGACAGCAGGCGCATCCCGCCGCTCAGCGGACTCGACCTCTCCCCGTCCACGACGGCCGGTTGGGGCCTGGGCCGCTCGCCGAGCTGTGGCCGGTGCTCGACCAGCTCGGCGATCGTTCCGTCCGGATAGCGCACCCGGGCCCGTGATCCGGGCACGATCACTTCCGGCGGCTCAAGGACCGTGGTGCCGGTACGCCGCAGCCGTTCCAGCTGTTGGCCGAGCGACGGCACGATCAGGGAGTAGGCGGTCTGCCGCTGGATGGGTGTGAACGGACGCGCGCCGGCAATCAGCAACAGATTGCCGACGGCGGCCAGTTCGAGACCGCCGAAGTCGGGGATGGGCATCCGCAAGTCCGCGGGTACCCCGAGCAGCTGCTCGTAGAAGGCGATTCGGTCATCGAGGTCGGCGACGTCGATGAGCGAGCGGGTGAGCAGCCGTGGCCGGGGGAGTACGGAGGAATCAGGGCAGGTACGGAACCAGCGTTCGGGCAAGGTCATCGGGCGCTGGCTCCGGCTCGGGCGCTGGCTCCGGCTCTGGGGCATCGGGGGCCGGCCCTCCTTCATGTCGTGGGCGGCTGTGCTCCACCACCGCCGCGCCGTCAGCCCCCAGGCTGCGAACTCGTCGGCGACGAGGCGGTGCAACGACTCGGCATCGCCGAAGTGGTCGGGTATTCCGGTGACAGTCACGGTCATCCGGCTGCCGACCTGGAGCAGACACAGCGAGGCGCGCAGTCGGGCCTTCTCCGGGACGAGGCCGGGCACGTTCATGGTCCGCAGCGCGATGCTGTCGGCGACCTGGCCGGCGAAGTGCACCACGCCGTCGGGAGCGTGTCCGAAGTTCGACGCGACGACATCGGTCTGCTGGGCTCCGGGAGCCTTGAGGCGGTTGGCGTACTCGGCAGGCAGCACATGCCACAGCGGCTCGGGGACGAGCGTGGTGCTGTGTGCCCCCGCCCCCCGGAGAAGGGCCTTCGTCGCCAGTCGGGTCTGTTGGAGATCGGAGTGCTGCGGGGTGCCGCCGGGCACGGTCAGCGGCACGACGACAAGGGCATTGGCGCGTTCGTCGAGCTCGGAGCGTCGCAGGTTCATGGGCAGGCCGACATCGACGGTGGCGTGCTCGTCGCGCGGTACGCGGGCGCGGATCAGGTTGGCGGCGATTTCCACGAACAGGCTGTTGGCAGTGCCCCCATGGGCGCGGGCTTGCTCCTCCCACAGCTCCGCGTCGACGTCGAAGATCGTCGATGTGAAGTACCGGGGTGCCGAACCAGCCACGCCGGGTGCGCCGTTGAAGAGCGCCGCTCCGATACGCGCGAGCTCCCGCGGGTTCGCCAGCAGACCGACGGTCCAGCGTGCCGTTTCGACGGCCGCACGCGCCGTCTGTCCAAGGGCGTCACCGAGGTCGCTGCCGAGCTCGTCACCGAGGCCGGTGCCGAACACTCTCGCCGGCAGTCCGCGTGGCGGCCCGGCGCAGGTGCTGCGGCTTGCGATCGCGTTGAAGATGCCGAGCCCGTCGCTCCTGAAGTGCGGCACGGTAAGCGATACGAGGCTGCCGCCCTGGTAGGGGGCGGCAGCAAGCTGCCACAGGGCGCCGGAGCCGACCGGCAGTGGTGCGCGCACCTGGGCGTCGATCCAGTCCATCACCGTCTCTTCGGTGAGCGGCTGCTGATCGATGTGCGGCAGCTCCTCATTGCTTGCCATGACCCACTTGCGGCGCGCACCGAAGACGCGGGACCCGGCAACCTGACGGCTGAGCCGCCCTTGGTTCAGCCGGTGCCATTCGGCCTCAAGCGAGTCGGCGGACACCGGGTCGGGGAACCGCCACAGCACCTGGACGGCCCGGGACGAGCCGAGGGCGCCGGCCGACCCGTACAGCATTTCGTCGGTGGCGTTGAGCCGCCATGTCGTTCCGTCGGGCATCAGCCGATCGCCTCCCTCAGCCGGGCGGCCGCATGGTCGCCCACGGCGGGGGCGAGCTTGAACCCGCCACCGTTCCAGCCGGTGGCGGTGACCAGACCGGGGACTTGTGGCCAGACGGTCACGGCCCCCTCGCCCCCGGCAGCCATGGCGTCGTACGCGCTGACGCCTCCCACGAGTCGGGCGCCTGCCAGGGGCGGGTAGCGGTGCCGGACCACGTCCCGGACGCGTCGCTCCTCGGCGGGCGGCACGCCCGCCCGTACGGTCGCCGGGACGTCGGTCTCCTTCGAGGCCACACCCGCGAGCAGGGTGGCCCCGGAGTTCCAGCGGCGCAGCCACGCACCGGTGGCGAAGTCGACCACCGTCGGCAACCCCGAGACATCGGTACCGGCAGCCGGTTCGAACAGGCAGTAGCTCACCGCCCGTGTTCGGAGCGGCAGTTGCACCCCGAGAGACTCGGCCAAGGGGACGCTGCCGACCCCCGCAGTGAGCAGCACTGCCCGGGCGCGGACCCGGCCGGTTGTCGTTTCGACCCCGGACACACCCGCATCGGATGTCAGCAGCCTGGTCGCCCGAGCTCTACGCACCTGCACACGCGGCCCGGCATCACTCAGCATCGCCGCCGCGACGTCCTTGGCCGGAAGCCACCCGGCTCCGGGCTCGAACACCCCGACGAAGCCGTCCGGCACACTGAGTCCGGCGAACGTGGCCCTGATCTCCTCGGCCGGGAGGATGCCGGCCCGCTGCCCGGCCGCCCGAACCGCCGCGACTGCGGCGACTGCCCGGTCGAAGCCGTCGGCGTCGACCAGGGTGAGACTGCCCTGTTCATGGACCTGCGGCCAGGTGCCGCGCCAGCCGCGCCGCAGATAGCGGTCGAGCCCTTCGGCCGCCCACGCCGCTTGGCGGCCGTTCATGTCGAGGGCCCGAACGAGCCCGCCGGAGGCGCCCGAGGCGCCACCGGCGATGCCGGACTCGTCCACGACGATGACGGACAGACCATGGGCGCCGAGCCGTTCCGCGGTGGCCAGCCCCATGATCCCGCCGCCGACTATGGCGACGTCCGCCGATTCGACGGCGTGTGTCACTGCAACGTCCCCGCCGTCAGACGCTGTTCGAGATCGAAACCGTCCGACTCCAGAAGTGAACCGGCGATGTCGCTCGACCGCGCCGACAGCATGGCGAGTGCTCCGGCGTCACCCATGCCATGGCTCGCCTCGCACAGTCCGTTGAGATACACCCTCAAGGGACGAGGACTGGACGCCTGGGTCTTGAGCTCGATCGAATAGTCCCGCGCCACGACCGGAATTCCCTCCTCGTCGAGGGGGAGCCGATGAGCAACGCCCTCCATGAGGGGGTGATACGGCTCATCGCCCGGCCCGGTTCCGAAGTCCCGGAAGCCCGTCGCCAGAATGACGACATCGACGTCGATCGTCTTCTCCGTAAGGTGGTTGACATCGCGCAGCATCAGCCGGTGCACACCCTCACGCGGTCGCGGCAGTATCTCTGCCACTTCCGAGAACGGCATCATCCGGAGCCGGTCGGATGCGATGAGTTCGTACTCGCGCTGCACGCCCACGAGCCGGTCGATCACATCCTGGTCGCAGGCGGCGTAATTGATCGACCGCAGCTCTGCGCGGAGGCGTCGTTTCGTCTCGCTCGGAAGTGGATGGAAATAGTCGACGAAGTCCGGGAGGAAGACCTGCCGGCTGTAGGGGCTGGTGTCCTTGAGCCGGAAACCGATGCCCCGGTGAACCGAGGTGACCTGCCGGATGTTCGCCCGGTTCAGAAGGTCGAGCACGATCTCGATCGCACTCTGGCTCGCACCCACGACGGCGACACGGATGTCCTTGTCCTGAAGGCGCTCGATGGACGACAAGTACTGCGAGGAGTGGAAGACCGTCGGCCCCAGACTCCGCTGGAACGGAGGAGGGACCCGCGGGGAGCGGCCGGTGCCCACGACGACGCTCTCGCCCAGATACTGCCGGCCGCTCTCGGTCTCCACGCAGAACAGCTCGCCGTCGCTTCCGTCGTCGACCAGCGAAAGACCCACGGCGGACTGGCCGTAGTCCACCGAACCGTGGAAGGCGTCGGCAACCCAGGCGAGATATCCCGCGTACTCCCGCCGCAGCGGGAACTTGGCGTTCAGGTGCAGGTAGTTGGTCAACGCATCTCGTTCGGCCAGGTAATTGACGAACGTGTGGCGGCTGTAGGGATTGCGCGGCATGACCAGATCCCGGAAGGGATTGTTCTGGATGTCGGCGCCCGGCAGCAGTTGCTCGTCCTGCCACTGGAAACCGTCGGCCCGCTCGATGAAGTGCGCTGCGCCGGGGCGGTCGAGTTCTTCGAGCGCCACCGCCAGGGACAGATTCGCCGGCCCGAACCCTACCCCGAGTATGGGATAGACCTGTTGCTCATTCACTGTGCGTCACGTCCTCGGCTCGTCGTGCCGCATGCGGCATGCAGGAACGCGGAACAAGTGCTGCTCGATGGAGGGGAGGCATCGAGAATCAGCTGCTCAGGAGCGCCACTTCGGCGATCTCGTTCTCTTCGTCGACATGCACGACACGGGATTTGTGGTCGGCTATCTCGGCGGCGTCCACCTGCGCGTAACTGATGATGATGACCTTGTCGCCGGTCTGGACAAGGCGGGCCGCGGCACCGTTGACAACAACCTCATTGGCGCCCGCGGCACCCAGAATCGTGTACGTCTCGAAACGGGCACCGTTGTTGATGTTGACGACATGGACCAGTTCATGGACGCCGATTTCGGCGGCATCGAGAAGCTCGGGCGAGATGGTGATCGAACCGACGTAGTTCAGATTGCTGTCGGTGACGGTTGCCCGGTGGATCTTCGAGTGCATGAACGTGCGCAGCATGGTGGGACTCCTTCGTCATTCGATGAGGGGTGGTACGGCAGGAGAAAGCCGGTGCGGCGATGGGGGATCGCGATGCCTAGGCCCTGTCCGCCGCGGACGGGTTCGGGGCAAGTCCCCGGAAACTCCCGGCCGGTGGCTCGGCGATGCCGGCCAGCAGCGGCGGCTGCTTCGCCGTGGAAGCGGCGTCGAAGGCCGTCGAGATCCGCTCGGACAGATCCGGGGTGACGGGCCAGGCCAGCGTCCGCAGTGTCCAGAGGAACTGCAGGGCACCCGACACATCGCCGGCGTCGTCCGGCTGGAGGTGCTCGCAGCGCAGCGCCAGCACCTCCAGGTGCAGGGCGACTGCCTCGGCCGCCTTGCGGATGGAGAAGGTCTCCAGCCGGTATGCCTCCTCGAACCGCTGCTGGGACGCCTGGATGGCGCTGGTCCACCACGGCGAGGGCGGTGCGTCGATTCGGCGGCCGGTGAGCGCGGAGTTCAGGCCCTCGGCGATCGTTGCGACCGGTGTGTCGAACCGGGTCGCGATCGTCGATGCGGCAATGGGCTCGCTGAACTCCGACTGCTGCAGCTCGGGGCTGGTCAGCGCCAGTACGAAGCGCGCCCGGTCCCGGCCGACGCTTTCGAGGTAGTCCCGCGCCCAGCGCACATCGCCCTTGCTGGTGGAGAACTTCCGTCCTTCGAGCAGGTAGTACTGATTCGTGATCGTGCGGGTCCGGGGCAGTTCGACCGGGAGCCCGTGCCGGACCGCGAGCAGCGACAGCGTCACATAGATGAAGGCGTTGTAGAAGCCGTTGTCGATGCCGATGAACTGGACCAGTTCGTCGCAGCCCGACTCGCGGTCCTTGCGTGCCTGCTGAAGCCAGTACAGATGCCCGACATAGATTTCCGGCCAGGCGTTGATGGCCTGCGGGACGGCGTCCGGCCCGTCCCAGTCCACCCCGATGCCCCAGCTGCTCGGGTAGGTGATCGGGATGTACGGGAGCTGCTGCGCGGCGAGCGTGTCGGAGACGACCCGGGCCAGATCGGGCCGCAGTTCCACGTCCGACGCCCGGTACCAGTTGGTGATCACCGACCGGTACCGCTCCAGGTCCAGGACCCAGATCGAGACGGGCCTGCGCGGCAGCGCGGCCGCCGCGTCGGTGGACGGCAGCAGCGCGCCGGGCAGGTTGTAGAGCCCGCACGCCTCGCAGACTCCGGCCCGGGCGTGCGCCAGGCAGTGGGGGCAGCGTCCGGTCACGAAGGCCTCGGCCTTGTACTCGCCCGACTCGGCATCGTAGGGAAGTTCCACCTCCCGCCGGTCGAACGCGCCGTGGCGCCACAGGTGGGTGAAGAAGTCCCTGACGAACTCGGTGTATTGGGCGTCGGGGCGCTCGAAGAGGTCGACCTCGACACCGGCCAGGCCGAGCGAGACGGTCACACTGTCCAGCGCGTGCTGGATGAGCGCCTCGGGGCTGGTGCCGAGCCGCTCGGCGGTGGTGACGACATAGGTCTGGTTGTCGTCGGTGCTGGTGCCGAATGCCACGTCGTTGCCCAGGATCTTCTGCGATCGTGCGCACACGTCGCTGGCCAGCACCGGGCCCGAGAGGTGGCCGAGATGCAGGTCACCGTTCGGGGTGGGCGGGGAGAAGGTCACATTGATGCGCCGCCGGCCGTGATCGGCGGCGCTC
This sequence comes from Streptomyces sp. NPDC005408, assembly GCF_040606445.1. Lineage (NCBI taxonomy): Bacteria > Bacillati > Actinomycetota > Actinomycetes > Kitasatosporales > Streptomycetaceae > Streptomyces > Streptomyces sp. NPDC005408. The sequence goes on from NZ_JBEXEX010000020.1 coordinate 69,024, forward strand.
CGGCTCTCGGTCATCGCAGGCCTTTCCCTAGGCGGCGGGCTGGAGCCAGTAGATGCTGACGAAGGTCAGCGGCTCGGATTCGCTGGTGTTGGTGACGATGTGGTTCGTGCCGTGCGGGACGTAGATGACGTCGCCGACGGTGATGGGGCGCTCTTCCTCGCCGACCCGGACATGGCCCTCCCCGGCGACGAAGATGAACGTTTCGTCGGTGTCATGGCCGTGCGGGGTGCTGGACTCGGCAGGCCGGATCGAGCACAAGGTGCTGTTCCAGGGCGGAGTGATGACGCCGTCCCAGGGATACAGCTGGCGGATGTCGCAGCCGTTCTTGCGGATCTGGTCGTCACCGGACGCGGTCTTCACGTACATGTGGCCTCTTCTTTCTGGTACTTGGGCCGGCGCGGGCAGGCGGCGGCGCCGACAGCGTTGTCTCGGCAGTTCGCAGGGGGAGGCGGTTGTCTCGGCAGTTCGCAGGGGGAGGCGGAAGCTCACCCGAGGGCGAAGATGCGCTGGATGACCTCGGGCTCGAACGACTCGGCGGGTACACCGAAGGGGCCCTGGAAGGTGGCGAGCCGGGACCCGGCCAGTACCGGATCCGTGGGCCAGACCTTGGCGTAGGCCTTCCTTCGGGCAGCGCCTTCGGGCGTGAAGGTCATGTTCATCGTGGTCCGGACCGAACCGGAGATCCGCAGTCGGTGCATCCGGACCTCGCGCTCCTCGGCGTACGGCTTGAGCGTCTCGGGCGACCAGACGGAGTTCGACCGCAGGGCTTCCCACACCATGCGTGCGTCCCGCAGCGCGATCGACAGCCCCTGGCCGATGACCGGATCGGTCCAGCCGGCGGCGTCCCCCACCAGGACTGCTCCGGGCGCGACGGGTGAGTCAGTCCAGGCGTCGTTCATGGGGTAGAAGGCACAGGACGCGGAGGGCGTGGCCTGGGCGAACATCTCGCTGTCGGGGATGCAGTGGAGCTGGAACGCCTTGAGGAACCGGGTGTGCCGGTCGGGGCCGGTGAAGCGGCCCTTCTGGGCGACGTCGTGCAGCAGATACAGGCGGGCCCGGGCGCCTGCGCGGGGGAACACGAAGTAGAGCAGATCTCCCTCCGTGCCGATCGAGGTGACGTTGGCCGGCCAGGCGTGCAGATCCTCGACGAGCATCCCGCCCCCGAGGGAGTTCGGCGGGGTCTGGGTGAGGCCGATGCCGAGCTGGCGGCGCACGGTCGACATGCGTCCGTCCGCCCCGATCACGATCCGGCAGGGGACCTCGTACTCGACGTCGTCGTGCTCGTACCGGACGCTCGGGTTCGGCCCGCCGGTGACGGTGACGTCGCCTATGCCGCGGACGACGGTCGCGCCCGCCTGCTCGGCGGCGGTGGCAAGGGCCTCACAGGCCTCAGGGTGCCCGACGTCCAGTACCCCGCGAATTCCCGGAATCATTTCGTCCAGTCGCAGAGCCTTGGCCCGGGCGACGTCCGGATCGACCGTCTCGTCGAATCCGATGAACCGGTCCACATAGGTGCCGCCTGCTTTGAGGATGGGTTCTTCCAGGTCGAGCTGGAGTAATTCGACGACACCCCAGCAATTGATCACCTCGCCCCGGACCTTGTCCCGGTAGACCGTCTGCCGTTCGAGGAGAAGCACCTCGTAGCCATCTCCCGCCAGCGCCGCTGCCAGGGCAGATCCGGCGATCCCGCCGCCGACCACTACCGCGTCAACGCGCTCAGCTTTCGTCATGGAATCCTCCGGAGGAACTGTGCAAAGGCACGGCTGTTCGGACGGCTTGTGGCGTCAACAATCGGCGTCCGCGGGCCCCTGCGGCAATGCCAACTTGCATAAGACGTAACGGAGTTGTTCGTCGGCGGGGCTGCCGCTCACGCCTGCCCGTCGGGGGAGATGCCGCACAGGGTGAGCTCCCAGATCTGACTGAGCAGCTCGACGGCGCCCTGCCCGGGCATCCTGGCCGAGTGGCAGGTGGCGCGTGTGTGTGCCTCCGCGCCGACAAGAAGGTATACGGCCAGGGTCGCGACGGTGCCCGGGCTGGCCGCGGCGTGGAGTTGGCCGTCGCGGTGGGCGCGCGCGAGCAGGTCGTGCATCGTCGGGGCCCATGCGGCGGACCAGCCGTATGCGGTTCCGGGCCGCTCGCGCGTCAGCCTGGCGGCGGAGCGCACCGTGGATTCCGTCTCCAGCAGCCGGGCGAGCTGGAGGGTCAGGTCGATCGCCAGGTTGAGCGCCGGGGTGGAGTGGGCCGTGACCCGGTCGACGACGACGCGCGTGGCCGACTGGCCGCATGACTGGACAGCGTCCGCCAGTTCGCTCTTGGTGGAGAAGTGGAAGGTCAGGGCGCCGATGGAGATGCCGGCGGATTTGCAGATCTGCGACAGGGACGTGCCGTCGTAGCCGTTGCGGTCGAACTCTGAAGCGGCTGCCTTCACGAGGGCTCGACGCGTACGTGCGGCTCGTTCCTGCTGGGCCATGTTGTTTCTCCGGGGGCCGTCCGGCGCATAAGGCGGGACAACGCGTTGTTACGGATGTTGCACAGTAAGTGAGGCGGCCAGCGTGCCGTCGTGACTGCCGCACGGCAAGCCCGACTTCCCAAAGACGCAGCGTGGTGGCCGATTCCCGCGCCGCTGTCCTGGAGTGTGCGCCAACTTCCCTAAGTCGCGGGGTTGTCTGGTTCTGGAAGTGAAAAAATAGTGATCGCTCTTTATTGTTTCTGGGCGGCACCCAGCGAAGGACGCGCTGAAGGGGGAACCAACTTCATGATCACGCGCTATCCGGTCCACTCGCCGACGTCGGTCGACGTCGAGCGGGTCATCACGTTTGCCGACGACCTTTTCGCACATCTCCACCGGGCGGACCAACGCCGGTGGGCCCATACCTATCTGCTCGGCCTGCTCACCGTGCAAGGCAAGAAGTCGGTCCGCCGGCTGGCGGCCGCCGTGACGAACTCACCCACGGCGTCCCAGTCCTTGCACCAGTTCATCAATGCCAGCCCCTGGGCATGGCAGCCCGCTCGCCGTGAGCTGACGCGCTGGGTCGAGCAGCGCCTGCAGCCACGCGCCTGGACCATTGGAACGGCTGTCCTGCCCAAGCGCGGTGAGCACTCCTGTGGTGTGCATCGCCGCTTTGTGCCCTCGCTCGGCCGGGTGGTCAACTGCCAAGTAGGGATTGGGCTGTTCCTCTCGGACGGCCGTCAGGAGATACCAGTCGACTGGCGCCTGCTGATCCCGGGGCAGTGGTCGGACCACCAGCTCCGCCGCAGGGCGAAGATTCCGGACCGGGTCCAGCCCTTTCCGATCTGGGCTCATGTCCTCGACCTGGTCGACAGCCAGGCCGACCGGACCTCGCTCGCCCCGGTGCCGCTGGTGGCGAATCTGCGCGAGTGCCAGGAGACCGGCAGGCTCATTCGCGGATTGCGGCAGCGGGGGCGTGACTTCGTCATCGCCGTTCCCGGAAGCCTGCCGGTGTTACCCGAAAGTCCGCTCCAGGGGCGGCAGCCGCAGGGGCCCGCAGCGGTGCCCGTGCTGAGTGCTCAGCAGGTCCTGCGCCTGGGCAGCGATCATCCGCACTCCGTCACGGTGAACACCCGCGACGGCCAGACCCGGCGTGCGCGCGTTGTCACCGGTCTTGTACGCCTGCCCCACGAGCCGGGGAACGGTGCCCAGCCCAAGCGCGTCTACCGTGTGTTCAGCGAGCTCCACCGCGGCACGCAGCGCCGTGCCGCCGTATGGATCACCAATCTGGTTCACCGTCGGATGGATGACCTTCTGGAGCTCGCCGGGCTGCAGGCCGGAACCGCCCACACCCTGCACGAGCTGGAGCGCGACTTCGGGCTCCAGGACTTCGAGGGCCGCTCCTACCCGGGCTGGCACCACCACATCACCCTGGTGTCCGCCGCCGGCGCGCACAGGCGTCTGGGTGGCACCGAGCCGAACCCGATCGCCCCGGCCCTGGAGAGTCTGCTGGTCTGACCCTCACCTCACCGGCGTACAGCGGCTGTTGGATGACGCAGGCCGTCCCGGTCCAATCGATCGGACCGGGACGGCCCCTCTCTGTCAGATGGCGCTGCAGCCGCCGTCCACCGGAACGGCCGCGCCGGTGATGAAGGATGCGCGGTCACTGCACAGCCACAGCGCGGCCTGAGCCACTTCCTCGGGATCGGCCAGGCGAGGCTGAATGGCCCGTGCCGTCACGGCCTGTTCGAGCTCGGGGGACTTCTCCAGGTGAGGCGTGAGCAGCTCGGTGCGGGTGCTGCCGACCATCAGTGCATTGACGCGGATCCGGTGCTTGCCGTATTCGGCGGCGGCGGCCCGGGTGAGCCCGAGGACGGCATGCTTGGCGGCCACATAGGGAGCCGCGGCACCGGTGGCGAAGGATCCGGCGGTACTGGAGGTGTTCACGATCGCCCCGCCGCCGGCCTGGCGCAGCATGACGGGGATCTGCCGGCGCATGCAGTTCCACACGCCCCGCACATTCACGCCCATGATCTTGTCGTAGACCTCTTCGTCCAGTTCGTGCAGGGCGCCCACCGTTCCCCAACCGGCGTTGTTGAAGGCCATGTCCAGGCTGCCGAAGGTCTCCACCGCGCCGGAAACGGCCCGTTCCACGTCCTCGGTACGCTCCACGTCGCCGACCACCGATATCGCAGCACCGTCCGCGGCCCGGATCTCCTCGGCCACCTCTCGTAATCTGTCCTCGCGGCGCGCCATCAGCACAACGGCTGCACCCTCCGCGGCGAACAGCCGCGCTGCGGCCGCCCCGATCCCGCTCGAAGCGCCGGTGATCATCACCGTCTTGCCCTGGAGTGTTCCCGCTTTATGAGTCATGGTCTGTATTGAACGCCATCGTCCGCAGCGCGGAGGCCAGGTGAGCGATCTCTATGCGGTCTTCGCGCGCTGAGCGGTGAACTCGATGCCGTCCGCGCACCCGGGAGCCGCGATGAGCGGCAGCAGGAAGCGCCATATCTCCTCGATACGCTTGGGCAAGTCCTGGCGCCCCGTGTCCAGTTGGGCGTTCATCTGCGCCCCGGTCGCGGCATTGACCACCAGCCGGGCCAGACGGCCGACGTCGATCTCGGACGTCAGCTCGCCCTCCTCGGATGCGGCGTACAGATGGGGGGCGAGTACGCCCACCCACTGCTGGTAGGAGTTCTCCTGTTCCGGGCTGACGAAGTACTCCTGGTCCATCACCAGCCGGGCTCCGGCCAACAGCAGGGGATCCTGGAGCAGTTGGCGCGCCCAGGCCATGGTGATGTCGACAGCTCCCTGGAGGCCGGAGGGTGACTCGGGCACGGTGACGCGTCGCGGCTGCGCACCCACGATCTCGCGCGCCAGGGCCTGCTTCGATTCGAAGTGGAAGTACACCGCCCCGAGCGTGAGCCCCGCCCGCTGGGCGATCTTCGCCACGCTCGCCCCCGCGAAGCCGTACTCGGAGAAGACCTCGGCCCCCGCTCGCATGATGGCCGCACGCGTGCGCACCGCACGGAGCTGCTTCGGCTTCGAACCGGCCATTCCTTTGACCTCCGACCCCTCGACAAGAAAAAAGGACACTCTTTACGGTATTGCGAACGCAGGCTGACAGCTTCGGCTGTTCGCAACCGCCGCCTGCCTGATGCTCGCGACTTCACGGGGGGAACCCGCATGTTCACACCCAGTCCCACGGTCGGCCACATACGCGCCGAACCCGTCCCGATGGCATACACCCGTAAGACCGTGCCGAGCGAAGTCTTCGTGACGAGCTGGCGACAACTTACCGCCGCCTCACACACCGTCACCGCCGAATGGCCCACGTCGCACAGCTTCTACACCCCGGGCCCCGGACTCTACGACCCGTCCGTGTTGGCCGAAACAGTGCGCCAGGCCCTGGCGTTGCTCTCGCACACGGCTCATGACGTACCCCTCAACTACCGTCTGGGCTGGGAGCACTTCGAGACCTCCTTGGCCCCGGCAGCGCTGCGGACCCGACCGGAGCCGGCGTCCGTGACCTTGACCGTGACCCACACCAAGTCCGTTCGCCGACGGCTCGGTTCGGTGCATCTGACCGCGCACATTACGGCCATCTGCAACGGATGGCCTCTCGGAACAGTGAAGGTCGGCTACTCTGCCCACCCCCCTGCCATCTACGACCGTCTGCGGGGCGCGCATGCCAATGCCCTTGAAGCGACGGCACAGGCGCTCCCGCTCGTGGCCCCGCTGCCTCAGGTGTTACGGGGAGGCGTCAGCCACCCCGAAGACGTCGTCCTATCCGACGCCGGACTGTCCCACGGCTGGCAGTTGAGGGTCGATGTCGCCAACTCCTCCTTCTTCGACCATCCCCACGACCATGTACCGGGCATGCTGCTGCTGGAGGCCGCCTCCCAGGCCATCCATGTCCTGTCCGGTGCACCTCACACGGTGGCGGCCACCCTCGACATCCGTTTCAACCGCTATGTCGAGCTGGACTCGCCCTGCTTGATCGAAGCGACACCACTGGTCCGCGAGGACGGGGGATCGGTGAGCACCGACGTCACCGGCCGCCAGAACGGCCATGAGGTGTTTTCGGCCCGCATGACAGCGCTCGAAGTGGCATGCGAGAGGGGCGTGTTGAAGATGTGACGGGTGTGTGGGATCGTCAGGCCGGTTGTTACTCGCTGGTATTCGCGAGTCCCTTCCTGTTGCGCGTATCCCCCAACACACGCTCCGAGGACTCCCACGTGCGTAAGTTGTCCGCCAGGCATGCCCTGATAGCTGCTCTGGCCACCATTTCCCTGTCCGTCTCCGGGTGTTCGGCCGGCACTGGGGCGTCGTCCCCGGCTGCGTCCGACGCCGATGGCCCCCGTCCCACCAGCATCGTGACCTCCGACCCCGGCCCCTCGCGGCAGCTCGCCGTGGCCGCGGCGCCCAAGGGGGAACCGACCGCAGTCGCGGGCGGGGGCGGCAAGGCGAAGAAGTCACCGCTCAAGGTCGCCTCGTACGACCGCAAGAGTCGACGTGCCGTCATATCCGGTACGAAGAAGGGCCCTTCGACCTCCTCCTCGGCTTCGCCGAACGCTCCGGCCGAAGACGTCCCCGCCGTCGGCGACATCATCGCCAGCGGTCCCGCGCCCGGCGCTCCCGACGGGCTGCTCGCCAAGGTCACCGGCGTGGCCGGAAAGACCGGGAAGGGCACCGAGGTCAGGACCGAACCGTCGACGCTCGGCGCGCTGCTCGGTGACGACAAGGCCGACGGGACGGTGCCGGTCGATCCGGCGAGCGTCGGCGTCGAGCCGCTGGTCCAGGGAGTGAAGGTCTCCTGGGCCAAGGCCGGAAACATCCATGTGGGTCCCCAGGGCGCGAAGGTGCCCCTGGGAAGCCTGCGGATCGATGTCGGGGCATCGGTCCCGCTCCCGGTCACCGAGGGCGCTCCGGTGACGGGGGGCGCATCGGTCGCGGGCTATGTACAGCTCGCCCCCGAGGTCGAGTTCTCGTACAACGGGTCCTCCGCCTTCACCCCCGACTCTGCCTTCCTCGGCCTCACCGGTGACTGGACGTCCCAGTGGGAACTGAAGGGCAGGGCGAGCGCGGGCGGCAAGCCGGTGCGGATTCCCTTCGCCAAGCTGCACGCCGATCCCGTGATCCAGGTCGGCCCGGTGCCGGTCGTGGTGAACCTCGACCTCACGGCGTATGTCCAGGTGGCCGGTGACGGCACCGTCACCGTCGAGGTCAAGCAGGACCTCAAGGGCGGCTTCCGGATCGGCGGCAGCTATACCAAGGCGGACGGCTGGAAGCCCGTCAGCACGTCCGACATCACCAGCACCCCGGTACGGGCGAAGGCCACGGCGGCCGGCCAGGTGAAGGCCGCCCTCGGCGCCGAGGCCACGGTCGGACTGTACGGCGCGGTCGGTGTCACGGCGGATCTCGCCCCGTATGTACGGGGCGAAGTCAGCGCCGCGGCGACGCCCGGGTCCGTCGTGGGGTCCTGGAAGATATACGGCGGCGTGGACCTGGCGGGGTGGCTGCAGTTGCAGTTGTCCATCTTCGGCACGCCCGTCTTCGAGCACCGCATCCCCCTGGGCACCCTGCACCGGGAGTGGCCGCTGGCACAGGGCAAGGGCGCCCTCGTCTGACGCGCCGCAACGCTCCAACTGAGGGCCCCTGCCGGGGAATCCGGCAGGGGCCTTCTCAGCAAACAGCACTCAGCGCTCAGCCACCCGCCGGGCCCTCCGTGGTCTCTGCCGTCGGCCGGTGGCCCGCCCACGCGTTCAGTGCGGTCGCCAGCTGCGCGCGCGAACGGACGTCCAGCTTCTGGTAGATGCGCGTCAGACGGGCCTCGACCGTCTTCACGCTGAGGTACAGCTTCGCCGCCGCCTCCTGATTGCTCGCCCCCTGGCGGACCAGCAGGGCGAGACGCAGCTCCGCGTCCGTGAGGGAGGAGAGGGCGCCGCCGCGGGCCGGGTCGGGTTCGGCCGTACGCGATGGAGTCTCAGCGGCCAGCGCCAGCCAGGGGGAGGCACCTGCCCGTTCGAAGACCGCGGCCGCGGACTGCAGCGCATTCTGCGCGGCCGACCGCCGCCGGCGGCGGCGCTCGACCCGGGCGAGCGCGATCAGCGCCCGTCCGCGCTCCAGCGGCAGACCCGCCATGTCGAAGCGGTCGGCGGTCTGGGTGAGCAGCCCCGCCGCCTCCTCGGGTTTGCCGCTCGCCGCCAGATACAGCGCGTACGCACGGTCGCAGCCGAGCAGCACCGTCGTGCGGCCGAGCCGTTCGGCCACCGGCCGTACACCGGAGAGCAGGGCCGCGGCCTCCTCCGGTGCATCGTTCGCCAGCAGTGCCTCGGCCAGCTCCTCGTGCCAGCGCAGCATCGAGGGGTCGACGGTCGACTGGGCGTGCTCGGCGGCCTGGACCCGGCGCAGGGTTTCCAGGGCACTGGCCACGTCCCCGGCGACGAGCTGAACGCGGCCGAGCGCATAGAGACTGCGGGAGAGAAAGACGTGATCGCGCTCCTCCTCGGAGGCCTGGACGCTGCGCCGGGCGTAGCTCGCTGCCCGGGCGAAGCTGCCCCCCGCCGTCTCCGCGAGAGCCAGCGTGTACCAGGCGGGACCCGGTGAGAGACCGGCCTCCAGTGTCAGGGCGAGCGACCGTCCGGCGTGCGCGAGCGCCGCCGCGCACTGGCCCTGCCGGGCCTCGACCGCCGCGAGCGTATGGAACAGCTCGATGGCGTCCTCGACCGGACCCCGGCGCTCCACCAGCGGCAGCAGGGCGTTGAGCTGGTCGCGGGCATCTGAGAGACGGTCGTCGAACAGGGCATGACGGATCGTCAGTATCTGCGCGGCGTTACGGACGCCGAGCGGGCGCTCGAACACCTCAAGCGCCCTTGCCTCCGCGAGAATCCGCTCCGCCTCCGGCGAGCCGAGGACCCGTTCCATCCGCGCCTGCACGGTCAGCGCCCTGGCCGCCGTCTTCCGGTCGCCCACCGAGCCGGCGAGCGCGGCGGATTCGACGGCGGCGGCCCGGGAGCGTACGGGATCGCCGTCGGCCAGCACGTACTTGACCGCGAGCCGCAGCTGCACGGCCGCCCGCAGCGCAGTGTCGCCCTCGGAGTCCTCCATCGCGTGTACGTAGATCTCGTCGAGGTCGCTCAGCCCCTGCCCGGCCGTGTCCAGCACCGCGAGCCGCGCGCGGACCCGGTCGGCTGGTGCGGCGTCGCGGGCGAGGAGATCGGTCGCGGCGCGCATCGCCAGATCCGCGCGGGCCGCGCGGGCGGCTTCCTCGGCGGCGTCGACGAGCCGGGTCAGCCGCTGTGCACCGAGCTTGACGGGGGTGGACTCGGCGGCGAGCAGGGCGAGTTCGGCGGCCAGCGCGCTGTTCCCGCGGCGCCGCGCGGTCTCGGCCGCCGCCGCGACCTCCGCCGCCAGTTGCTCGTCGGGGACATCGGTGGCCAGTGCCCGGTGCCGTACCGCCTCGACAGGGTCGTCCACGACCCGCGCGAGCGCCGCGTGACCGTCGCTGCGCTCGGTCCAGCAGGCGTCGTGCACCAGCGTGGAGGGCAGTACACCGGCCGTGAAGGCGACCGTCCCGTCCTCCTTGAGGGAGATCAGATTGGCCCGCTCGGCGGCTGCGAGGTCCGCCTCGGCCGTGGGGCGGCCCGCGCGGCGGATCAGTGACGCCGTCGGGCGCAGCGCCAGCGCGGACAGCAGGAGCGTGCGGCGGACGGCGGGCGATGCGGCACCCAGCAGCTGCCGGGCGAGATCGCGTGCGCGGCCGGACAGCGACAGCGCTTCGGCGTGGTGCACCGGCGTGCGCGCGTCGGCAAGGGAGCGGCCGACGGCGAGCGCGAGTCGCGGATTGCCGCCGCTGGCCCTGTGGATGCGCCCGGCCATGCGGGAGGGCAGCCGGTGGTGGATGAGGAGTTCGGCGATCTCGTCGGCGTGCAGGGGCGGTACGAACAGGACATCGGCCTCGGAGGGCACCCAGAGGGGTTCGGGGCCTGCCGTGTCCGGCTGAGGCGTACCGGCAGGGGGCGTGTCGGAGCCGTACGCCTCCGGAGTCTCGACGGCGACGACCCGCAGCGCCGACGGGGCCAGATGCAGAGCGAAACGCAGCAGGTCGGCGCTGTCGGCGTCGATGCGCTGGACACCGTCGACGACGAGCAGGACAGGGCCGCGCGCGGCGAGGGTCCGCAGGATCTGGGCGAGGGCCAGCCGGAGCGCGATGGGGTCCCAGCCGTGGTCGGGGACGGGCGCTTCGCGGCACAGCATGGCGACGGCGGTCCGCTGGGGGCCCGGCAGCCCGTCGAGGATGTCGAACCCGCCCGGACTCTCCGGAGCTCCGGCACCGCCGTGGGTCCCGGGCACCGGCCAGGACACGCTCGCCGAAATGGAGGCGACTAGGGCCGCGGCCGCGGCGCCGGGTATGTCCCGGTCGGCGGGGAGCGTGGCGAGCCACAGCACCCTCTCACCGTGGGACTCCGCGCGTGCCGCTGTGGCCAGTGCGACCTCTGTTTTGCCGACCCCGGCAGGGCCGGTGAGCAGGGCACGCCCGCGGGTCTGAAGGACCCTTTCCAGCCGCGCGAGGAGCTCCACGCGCCCGACCGGCGCAGGGCGGTACGCCGCTGTTGTCACGTGCCCACCACCACCTTCCGGCGTGCGCGGACCCCCTGCCCACGTGTGCAGAGAATACGAACCCGGCCCGCACAGTCCAGGACCGGTGTCCGGCATGCGGACGTGTGACGGCGGACAGGCGGCGGGGCGCGCCCGCGACGATACGCCGCGAACGCGCCCCTGACCAGCGATGATGCAGTAAAGCGGGGTGGCTCAGAAGGTGAGGCTCCAGCTGTCGATGTAGCCGGTGTCACCCGATGCCACATCGCGGACCTGGAGCTTCCAGGTGCCGTTGGCGACCTCGCTGGACGCGTCGACCGTGTACGTCGCGAGGACGTTGTCGGCGCTGTCCGAGGACGAGGAGGCCTTGAGGTTGCGTACGGTCCCGTCCGGCGCGATCAGATCGATGACCAGGTCGCCGCGCCAGGTGTGCTTGATGTCCACGTTGACCTTGAGGGCGGCGGGGGCGTTCCCGGTGAGGCCGGTGACAGCGATGGACGAGGTGACGGTCGAGTTGTCCGAAATCGTGGCGTCCGTCGCATTGCTGAACGTCGTACCGCCGGTGGTGCCGGTGACCGCGTTCACGGTCTTGGCGGCGTCGGCGATACCGGCGCCGCAGCCGCCGGTGCAGGTGCCCGGAAGCGGCCTGGCGTTGCTCTTGATCGCGGCCTCGATCTCGGCCGGGGTGAGAGTGCTCTTGGCCGACTTGAGCAGCGCGACGAGCCCGGCGATGTGCGGGGCGGCCATCGAGGTGCCCTGGTAGGGCTTGTAGGTCTCCGTCGACTGGGTGGTGGCGCCGGAGTTCAGCGTGGAGAGGATGCCGTTCTCGGGGGTGGTGACGGTGCCGGGCGTGTCGGTGGCGCGGCGGGTCTCGCCGCCGGGCGCTGCGACGTCGACGATGCTGCCGAAGTTCGAGTAGAACGAACGGTTGCCCTCACGGCTGGTGGACGCCACATTGATGATGTTGGCGCAGTTCGCGGGGGTGAACCCGGAGGCGTTGGCGTTGCTGTTGCCCGCCGCGACGACCACGGTGGTGCCGCGTGAGACGGCGCCGTTGATGGCGTTCTGGTAGACGCTGGGGCAGGTGGCGCTGGAGCCGCCCAGGCTCATGTTGATGACCTTGGCCGGCGTCGGGTTCGCCGGTACGCCGGGGACGGTGCCGCCGGACGCCCAGGTGATGGCGTCGGCGATGTCGGCCGACGAGCCGCCGCACTTGCCGAGCACGCGCACCGGCTGGATCTTCGCGTTGTACGCGATGCCCGCAACGCCCTTGCTGTTGTTGGCCGTTGCCGCGATGGTGCCCGCGACGTGCGTGCCGTGCCAGGAGGAGTTGCTGGCCGTGGAACCGGCGCCGCACTCGCCGGCGGTGGCGTTCCAGTCGCCCTCGTCCTTGGCGTCGCTGTCGCGGCCGTTGCCGTCGCGGGCGTCCGCGGCGGTGGAGATGAAGTCGTAGCCGGAGATGACATTCGCGGCGACGTCCGTGTGGGCGGCGTAGCCGGTGTCGATCACGGCGACGGTGACGCCGCTGCCGGTGGCCTTGTCCCAGGCGCCGGGCACGTTCATGCCGCCGGTTGCCTCGAACAGGTCCCACTGCTTGGTGTACTCGGTGTCGTTCGGGGCGACAGCCATCGCGTAGGCGCGGATGTCGGGCTCCACCGACGCGACCGAGGAGTCCGCGCGGAAGGCGTCCATGACCTCGGCGACGTCCTTCTTGGACGTCTCGCCCCCGAGGCCGATCAGTGCCGCGCCGCCGGCCAGCCGGCGCTCGAACGACAGGCTCTCGCCGGTCTCGGCGCCCTTGGCCGTCGCATCGGTCTTGGCCGCCGTGTTGGAACTGGCCTCCGCCGTCTTGGACTTGTAGGTGACGATGACCTTCTCGACCGGTGGGGTCGGCAGCGAGGTCATCGCCTGGGCAGCCGGAGCAGGCTTCGGCGAGGGTGACGGGGTGGCGGCGAGTGCTACGGAAGATGTCGCGGCGACGGCGGCGATCGTCGCGCTCGCGGCCACGACGGATATGAGTCTCCGTCTGGAACCGTTCAAGGTGTTCCCTTTCCACTGACGGTGCGGAGCGCGGGCGGGCGGCGCGGGAACCACGGTTCGCTGTGGGGGTGCGACCCGCGGTGCCCTTGGGCCGGGTTTGCCCGTGCGCCGCCGCCCGTGCGACGGCCCCTGGTCAAGGGCCGTCACTGGCGGAACCCATGACTTACATGCACCTGACATCGAAGAGTCAGAGGATGAGATCCGCCGGTGCGGCAGACAGTAGGGAAAGCCGAGATGAACCCGATACGGGGAAAACCCTTGTCACCCCCGTGCGGGGGCTGCGGGCAGCAGTAGGGCAGGGTGTCGCGGTGTGCGGAACGACCGATTGTCAGTGGGGGCTGGCATGCTGAAGCCGACCGACCTCATCCGTCATCCACCGCGCAGTCGCGGGAGGAGAATTGCGATGCTGACCACCACATTTGTCCCGGGCGCACCGAACTGGCTCGACCTGGGAAGCCCCGACACCGAAGCGGCCGCCGCCTTCTACGGGGCCGTGTTCGGCTGGGACCTGCAGACCCTGGGACCGGACGCCGGAGGGTACGGCTTCTTCCAGGTGGACGGGAAGACCGTCGCGGCAATCGGCCCGCTCACCGAGGAGGGCGCGTCCTCCTCGTGGACTCCGTACTTCCTGACGGCCGACGCCGACGCCACCACCAAGGCCGTCGAGCAGGCCGGCGGCACCGTGAGGGTCCCGCCGGGGGATGTCTTCACCGAGGGCCGGATGGCGGCGTACACCGACCCGACCGGCGCCGACTTCGCCGTCTGGCAGCCCGGAGACACCAAGGGCCTGGGCGCGGTCAACGATGCGAACACCCTGTCCTGGACCGAGCTGTACACCACGGACGCGGCCGCCGCGAAGAATTTCTACGGCTCCGTGTTCTCGTGGGACTACGAGGACATGCCGTTCGCGGGCATCACCTACTCCGTCGTCTCCCCTTCGGGCGGCGGCCAGGAGGCCACGCAGGGCGGGATCATGCAGCTCCCGAAGGAGAACCTCGAAGCGGGCTCCAGCTCGGAGTGGCACCCGTACTTCGAGGTGGCCGACGTCGACGCCACCTTCGCCAAGGCGACGGAGAGCGGCGCGACGACGCTCATCCCGCCGATGGACGCGGAGGGCGTGGGCCGCCTGGCGATGTTCACGGATCCGTTCGGAGCGCCCCTGGCCATCATCCGCGGCGCCGCAGCCTGACGGCCCCCTCGTCTGGCTGTCTGACAGGCGAATTGATGCTTGAATCCGAGGATGACTGAATCGATCAAGCAGCCCTGGGGACTGAGCGTGTACGGCGCGGGCACCGTGAAGGCCGAGCCCGAGGTCGCCCGAGTCAAGCTGGCCGTCGATCTGCTCGCGCCCACGCCCGACGAGGCGTTCAAGAAGGCAGGCAGGGCGGTCGCGCAACTGCGCGAGACACTGCGTCGGCACGGCATACCGGACTCGGTGGTGTCGGACTCCCGTCTCTCGCTCAGCTCGGAGTACGACGGTTACAACGCCACCCGGAAGTTCCTGGGCTATCGCTGCCAAGCCACGTACACCGTGGAGACTCCCAAGCTCGGCGAGCTGCAGCAGCTCATCGTGGACGCGGTCGACGCCGGCGCGAATCGGATCGACGAGGTCGTGTTCGACGTGCGGGACAAGCCGGCCATGCGCGACCAGGCCCGCCGCAAGGCGGTTGCCGCGGCGCGGCGCAAGGCCGAGGTGTACACGGAGGCGACCGGGGTGAGCCTGGGCCCGGTGGTGCACATCGAGGACGTGGACCCGGACACCGTCGGGCTGCGCGGCCACGGCGCCTACGGCGGGGGCCGTGGCGACGCCGACGGTGACCTCGCCCCGGGAGTGGTGGAGGTCTCGGCGAGCGTGCTGCTCGGCTACTCGCTGGGTCGATAGGACCTCGCCGCGGCTACCCGGCGCCCGGCGGGGACCTGCGCGGCGCCGACCGGGAGTTCAGCGTCGCGGGAGTGGTTACTGCCCCACTCGTCCGTCGATCCGTTCGCGCAGAAAGTCCGCGTGCCCGTTGTGCCGTGCGTACTCCTCGATCATGTGCGTCCCACCAGCCGAACTGCCGGTCGGGCTGATCCTGGAGAGACCCCTCGGTCCCTGCGTCCTTGTCGGAGGCTGGCATTGCGGTATTGGGCATCGCTTCGAGCATCCACCGTCCGCGTGGGTTCCGCCACCGGTTTTCCCGGGCTTCCGTAGAGCCGCGGGCACGGTCGTCGGCAGCGATTAATCACATGCACCACGTGGCCGGCCGAGCCCACACTGGACGCCCCGGACACCTCTCCCGAAGGAACTCCACGCGTGCAGGCTGCCGTCACCGTCACTCCCGCCCGGATCCCCGACCTGCTGCTCGGTCTCGCCACCGTCCGGCCGGTTTTCCTCTGGGGCGCCCCCGGGATCGGGAAGTCGTCCCTGGTGCGGAAGTTCGCCGAGTCGCTCGGGCTCGAGTGTGTGAGCCTGCTGGGCACCCAGCTCGCCCCCGAGGATCTGATCGGCGTACCGCAGATCCGTGACGGGCGGTCCGTGTTCTGCCCGCCCGAGGCGATCGCGCGCGACGAGCCGTACTGCCTCTTCCTCGACGAGCTCAACGCCGCGACGCCCGACGTGCAGAAGGCGTTCTACTCGCTGATCCTCGACCGCCGGATCGGCACCTACGAGCTGCCCGCCGGAAGCATCGTCATCGGGGCGGGCAACCGTGCCACCGACAACGCTCTGGCGCGCCCCATCGCCTCCGCCCTGGTCAACCGGCTCACCCATGTCCATCTCACTGCGTCTCCCGCCGACTGGCTGGTGTGGGCCGGCGAGAACGGCATCCATCCCTGGGTGAGCGACTATCTGACCGACCGGCCCGACCACCTCTGGTCGCAGCCGCCCAAGACCGAGGAGCCGTTCTCCACCCCGCGCTCCTGGCACATGCTCTCCGACGCCCTGCACTCCTTCGGGCCGACGCTCGACGAGGACACCCTCAAGGTGCTCACGCACGGCACGCTGACGCCCGCGCACGCCGTATCGTTCTGCGGCTACGCGAAGATCGTCCGGCACACGTTCGGTATCGAGGCGATCCTCAAGGGCGACGCCTCCTGGCCCCGGCGGATCGAGGACCGGGATCTGCTGTACTACCTCGCCGAGGCGTTCCGCGGACGGCTCATGAAGGAGCTGCCGGCGAACAAGGAGCATGTCTCGCCGTCGGTACGCCAGACCGCCTACCGCGCCAAGTCGCTGCTCGTCCAGCTCGCCGAGATATCCGTCGAGGTCGCCCAGACGGTGATCGCCGACGACAACGACGGGCAGCCTGTGCTGCCCGCCTGGTTCCTCATCGAGGCCGCGCGGGACATGCCGCGGCTCGTGGAGGCGCGCCGATGAACCGTACGCACAAGAAGTCGGGGGACAAGCCCGATCCGGCGACGGAGGCGTTCGCGGCCGGGGTCGTCCTGGTGAAGCGCAATCCGGCGCTCGGCGCGCTGGAGGCCACGTTCTGCCGCGACAAGACCTGCGATCGGGCGCCCCGCCTCGGCCTTGCCGCTGTCGACTCCAACGGCCGCGTCCATGCCCACCCCACCCGGCGCGCCGAACCGGCCGAGTGGGCCTCGGCGCTGGGGCACTGCCTGCTCCACCTCGGCTTCGGCCATGTGCGGGCGGCCAAGGGCGAGCGACAGCAGCCGGACCGCCACGACCTGGCCGCGCGCTGTGTTGTCGTCAACCGCTTCCTGCTCACCTTCCCCGTCGGCCGCGCACCGGACGATCTCCCGAGCTCGTACCCCGGCGGTGACGAGGAGCAGCTCGCGGCCCGCTGGCGACGCGACGGCATCCCGGCCGCGTACGAACACTGTGGTACGGGCGGCGCCGAACCCGACCAGGTGCTCCTTCCCTACACCGGCTGGCAGAGTCAGCCCCCCGACTGGCAGTTGGGGTTCGCGCGAGCCCTCACCCGCACGATGTCCGCCGCCATGGACGTCGCTGGCGGGCGCCGGGACAGCCTCACCGGGGAGCGAGCCCGGCAGCAGCCGTGGGATCGAGCACTGAGCTGGTTCGTCTCCTCGTATCCGCTGCTCGGCGGGATCGCGGCCGGCATGACGCTGGTCGCCGACGCGGAACTGGCCCGCGCCCACGGCATTTCGATCGCCGCCGTCAACGCCGCCGCCGGTGAGATCTACATCAACCCGCTCAAGCGGTACGCCGACGAAGAGTGGCGGTTCATCCTCGGGCACGAGATGCTGCATGCCGCGCTGCGGCACGGCGAGCGTTGCGGTGCCCGCGACCCGTACCTGTTCAATGTCGCCGCGGACTATGTCGTCAACGGCTGGCTGTACGCGATGGGCGTCGGCGCGATGCCCGAAGGACTGCTGTACGACGCGGAGTTGAACGGCCTCTCGGTCGAGGAGGTCTATGGCCGCATGGCCGGGGATCTGCGCCTGAGGCGACGCCTCGCGACGCTGCGAGGCAAGGGCTCCGGGGACATCCTCGGCGAACCCCTCGCGCACGGCCGCACTTCCGGCACCTACGTCGACCTCGACGAGTTCTACCGGCGCGGACTGCTGCAGGGCCACGATCTCCACCTGGCCGGGGAGCGCGGGCTGCTGCCGGCGGGGCTCATCGAGGAGATCCGGGCGCTGGCGCATCCGCCGGTGCCCTGGGACGCCCGACTGGCCCGCTGGTTCGACGAGTTCGTGCCGCGTCCGCAGCCGGTGCGCAGTTACGCCCGCCCCGCCCGCCGACAGTCATCCACCCCCGACATCCCCCGGGCGGGCCGGTACTTCCCGCCGGAGGAGATCGCCCGCTGCACGTTCGGGGTGGTGCTCGACACCTCGGGTTCGATGGACCGGACGCTGCTGGGCAAGGCGCTGGGCGCCATCGCTTCGTACGCCGAAGCCCGGGACGTACCGGCCGCCCGTGTGGTGTTCTGCGACGCGGGCCCGTACGACGCGGGCTATCTGCCGCCTACGGAGATCGCCGGGCGGGTCCGGGTACGCGGGCGCGGTGGCACCGTGCTGCAGCCGGGTGTGGACCTGCTGCAGCGGGCCGACGACTTCCCGCCCGGCGCGCCGGTCCTGGTGATCACCGATGGCTGGTGCGACGTCCTGCGGATCCGGCGTGAGCACGCCTTTCTGATCCCGCAGGGCGCCTCCCTGCCGTTCACCGCCCGTGGCCCGGTCTTCCGGGTCGACTGAACGCCCGGCCGCGGGTCCCTGAGCAGGCCGGACAGCCTGGACAGACCCGAGCGGAATGATCATAGTGGCGCACATGACTTCCCTCGTACGCCACATCACGATCGACTGCGCCGACACCTACACCCTCGGCGGCTTCTGGGCCGAGGTCCTCGGTGCCTCGCTGGGAGAGGATGACCGGCCAGGCGACCCGGAGGCGCTGGTTGCGGCCGAGGGCGTCACGCTCCTGTTCATAGCGGTTCCGGACATCAAGACCACGAAGAACCGGGTCCACTTGGACCTCCAGCCGCAGGACCGCACTCGCGACGAGGAAGTCGACCGCCTCCTCGCACTCGGCGCCGGCCTCGTGGCGGACCACCGCCGCCCGGACGGCAGTGGCTGGGTGACGCTGGCGGACCCGGAGGGCAACGAATTCTGCGTCGAGCGCAGTGCGGGCGAACGGGCGCTCTGACCGGCGGTCCGGTCCCAGGAACTAGGCCCCGGCGTTGCCGAGCCGGTTCACGGCGGCGAGTACGGGGCCGACGCTGTCCTCCTGGCTGATCCGTTCGGCCAGAGCGCGGGCGCGATGTCCGTAGGCGGGGTCGGAAGTCGCCGCGATCAGTGCGGCGGTGAGCGTGTCCGCGGTGAGGCGGCGCAGCGGGACCGGGCCGGGGGAGATGCCGAGCGCGGCGAGACGGGCGGCCCAGAACGCCTCGTCGAACTGGATGGGGACGGGAACGGCCGGGACGCCTGCGCGCAGCCCCGCGGCCGTGGTTCCGGCGCCCGCGTGGTGGACCACCGCTGCCATCCTGGGGAACAGGGCGCTGTGCGCGACCTCGCCGATGGTGAGCATGTCCTCCCCGTCGCCGTGCAGCCCGCTCCACCCGGACTGGATCACGCCGCGCAGACCGGCGGCGCGCAAGGCCCGCACCACCGTGTCGCTGACCTGATCGGGGTCGGGCACGGTCGCGCTGCCCAGGCCGACGAAGACCGGGGCCGGTCCGGAGGCGAGGAAGTCGCGCAGAAGGGGCGGGAGTTGGGCCGATGGAGGGTCGTGGGGCCACCAGTAGCCGGTGACGCGCAGACCGGGGCGCCAGTCGCGGGGCCGGGGCACGACCAGCTCGCTGAAGCCGTGGAAGACGGGCCAGTCCTGCTGGTCGCGGGCGCGGCGGGCGGCACGCGTTCCGGTGTGCGGCAGGCCGAGGCGGGCTCGCAGGCTGCGGGTGGTGTCGGCGAAGACGTGGTCCAGGGCGGCGTTCACGGCCTGCCCGGCCAGCCGGTTGGCCGTCCTTCCAAACGACCGGGTACCCGTGACCGGCGGGGCGAACTCCCCGGTGGCGGCGAGCGGTTGGAGGTAGACGCCCATGCTCGGCAGCGCGAGTCCTTCGGCGATCGTGTGGCCGAGCGGCGCCAGCGAGCTGGACAGCAGCAGCACATCGTTCGCGTGGGCGGCTTCGAGCAGGCCGTCGGCCATCTGTCCGACCAGGGACCGGGCCATGGTGATCACACGGACGAGCTTCCCGGCGCCGGTGGTGCTGCGGTGCAGTGCCCGGCCCGCCTCGGATTCCAGCTCCGCACGCGGGTCGACGGGCAGCGGGTGGAACCGTACGCGTGAGGCCTCGACCAGGGGCGCGAAGCGTGCGTGGGTGACAAGCGTGACCTCGTGCCCGGCCTGCGCCAGTTCGTGGCCGAGTCCGGTGTAGGGGGCCACATCGCCCCGCGATCCTGCCGTCATCACTGCCACGCGCATGATCGCCAGTATGGCGGCGGCCGCGGATCCGGCCACCCGCGGCGCGCACCGCGGTCCCTCAAGAGTCGTCAGACGAAGTTGACCTCCGCCCGGCTCAGCAGGGGATCGTCGACCATCTGCCAGAGAGGGACGGCGTAGTTGCCGAGGCCGTAGCGGCCGCCGAAGTGCAGGCCGAGGACGCGGTGGTCGGTGAGGTCGAACACGGGGGAGCCGCTGTTGCCGCCCAGGGTCGAGCAGTCGTGCATCATCGTGGTCTGCTCGGACCGGAGTTCCGTGGTGGTGCCGGGCTGCAGACGTTTGACGTTGTAGATGTCCATGAAGATTCTGCGCATCGACTCCGGTTCGTTGCGACGGCCGTCGTAAGCCGGATAGCCGACGCAGTACACGGGATGCCCGGGCAGATCGGCGGGCGCGTCGGCGGCCACCGCGAGCGGGGTCGGCAGCGCTGTGCCACCCGCGGCCGGATGGACGCGCAGCAGTGCCATGTCGACGTCCTGGTGGATGCCGAGCACCTCGGTGACCTCGTACGCCGGTCCACTGCTCGCGGGGAGCGCGCCGTACTCCTCGTTCATGTCGATCCGGGCGCTCATGCCCTGCTGGAACGTCCAGCCGGTGCCGTCACCACGTGAGAACTCCGCCGCCACATGACGGTTGGTCATGACGGCATCGGGGCTGACGAGGAAGGCCGTGCCGAGCCAGTCCAGGCTGGCGTGCCCGGAGACCTCGACCCGCCCCACGCGCGCGATCGACTCGCGGATCGCGGCCCGATGACCGTCCAGGACCGCCCAGTCGCCCTCCTGCGAGGTGAAGTCCTGGTTCTGGACGAGGATGGCGGGTCTGCCTTCCAGCAGGACGATGGCCTCCAGGCCGAAGGACTCGTCGTCACTGATCTCGTCCGCGCGCCCTTCGGCCAGCTTCTCCAGGCCGTTCGCGCCCGCCGACAGAACGCGGTCGCGTTCCTGCTGTGCGAACTGGGATATCTGCCCTGCGGGCCTCTCTTCCGCGGGGAGTTCCTCCGACGACTCGGGGACTTCCTGCCACAGTCCTTCCCGTACCCGTTGCGCGACCTCGCGCAGATCGGTGAAAACCTGCTCGGGATCGGTCGCCACCGGTGATCTGCTCCGGCTGCCCATATCGCCCTCCTCGGTCTCCTCAGTGGTGTTGTTCAGTCGTGTTGTGCGGTCTCGATCTCGCCATGGATTTCAGGGCTGTTCGCCTTCAGATGGCGCATGATGCTGCCCATCTGCGTGCCGACGTTGACGAACGCCGTCGTCCTGCCCTGGAACATCACGTCCTCGACGCGCCGCGTGCCCCGGTGGAGTGCGACCACCTTCCAGTCGTCCGTGAAGACGGGCGATCCGGATGATCCGCCGCGGGTGTCGGTGAAGTAGCGCACGTCGTTCTCGTCCGCCGCGTAGACAAGGTTGTTGCGCAGGGCGACGCGCTTCGGCTGTCCGCCGGGGTGCTGAATGATGTTGACGGCCACGACATCGCCCTTGGCGACGGACAGGGGTTCCTTCGCCAGCTTCAGTACCGGCCGGGAGGGCTCGGTGGTCAGGCGCACGACCGCGTAGTCGAGCTCCGGGTCCGCGGCGACGAGTTCGCTGACGGCGGCCTCCTCGGTCTCCACGTCGTCCGTGTCGTAGTCGAACCGCGCGTGTGCGTGCTGCGCCTGGAGGCTCAGGTCCTCGGCATCGGCCCGGGGCCGTCCCGAGCCCGTGCCGGAACGGGCGTTGACCACATGGTGGTTCGTGATGAGCAGGTCAGGGGCGATGAGCCATCCCGTGCCGGAGTGCGGGAAGCCGTTCGGCTGGAGCGGCGCGCCTCCCTGGTAGGGGGGAACCTTGATACGTGCGACGGCCGTTCCGGCCAGATCGCCGCCCCGGAGGAAGTCGAAGGGAACCGTGTCGTCGCGGTGGACGATCTCCTCCTTGATCTCCTGGATGTCCGGAGCGGGCATGCCCGCCATGACGTCCGGCTCGCCTCCCGCGCTGCGCGCCACGTCGTCCAGGGTGCGCTGCAACAGGGCGAGCGGTGCGGCCTCGGTCGTCTGGGCGATGGCGTTACGGAGCCAGATCTCCAGCGGTACGGAACCGTCCACGAGCCGCTCGACCCCGTTCATCTGGTTGAGGTCCGAGTGCACTTGCCGCCCGGGCGCCGGAAGCAGCGGCAGCGTGCCGCGGTACCTGGGCATGATGCCGTCGAACAGCAGCGGCCTGACCATGGGGTCGGCGAGCCCGGTCTCCAGGGCCGCGTCCCGCACCTGGAGGATCTCGTCCGCCGAGAGGTATGCGCTCATGACCGACCAGGCCGCGCGGGGCCGTTCCCTTCGCTTCCGGTGTGTCCGCCTTCCCGCGGGGCCTTGCCTGTCCGCGACGTACGACTGGCGGTGCCCGCGCCCATGGCGGCCGCCACTCCGGCGACGATCTCACCGCTCTTGTCGCGTACGGCAAGCAGCCGCCGGGCGAGCTTGTTGAGGGTGCCGCGGTCGCGGGCCAGGCGCAGGATGCCCGTGGTGTCGGACGGGCCTGATCCCGCCTGCGGCTTGGAGGGGCCGGCCGCGTCGCTCAGGATGTCCATCAGAGAGCCGAGCAGCGCCGGCTGGTCGGCGGCCGCACGGCGTATCGCCGCTCCGAGTGTCTCCAGTGCCTCGTCGTCCGCGGGCAGCCCCACGACATCGAGCGCGTGCTCCAGCGCGCCGGGATCCTGCGGATAGACCTGCGACGCCACCGCGCGTACGAGGGCGGGCTGGTCGGCGAGAACACCGTCGGGCAACCGCCGCAGCCGCTGCGCAAGTTGGTTGTCGGCGTCGTTGTCGGCCACTTCGGCGCCGGTGGAGAGCCGCGACCGGGCCAGCAGTGCACCCATCGCTTCCAGGTCCTGCCCGAGGTTCACGGCAATGTCCTCCGCGATCCGCAGATCATGCTCGGCGCTTTCCAGGTCGTCCGCGTCCTCAGCGAGTCGGGCGGAGAGCAGGAGTAGTTCCAGTTGCTGTTCCGCGCACCCCACTGCCTGAGTCGAAGCGATCGCCTCCGAGGCCGCTCTGCGCGCCTCGTCCTGCCGTCCGAGCCTGTTCAGCGTCTCGGCCAGCAGGGAGTGGAGCGGGCTGCACGGCATCCATGGCCTGCGTTCCCCGAGCCGCACGAACGCGGCTTCGGTGAAGCCCTGAGCCAGCAGATCCTCCACCTCGCGCGCGGCGATGCGCTCCCAGTCCTGCTGGTCGGCGCCCGCCATGACATGGTCGGGGGCCTCGCCCCCGAGCTTCGCGCCGAGCAGGCCCGCGGCCCGCGGGCTCATCTCCTGCTGCGCGCCGATCAGGAAGCGCTCGATGCCGGGCAGCCACCGCTCCTCCACCGATCGCGGGTTCTCGTTGAGCCGCAGCCGGTGATAGATCTCCTCTGCGCGTGCCTCAAGACCGTCGCGCGTTTCGTAGTACTCGACGGCGCGCCGTTCGACCGTGCGCATCACGTCGGAACGGTCGGTGCTCGGCAGTCGCAGCATGATGGCGCGTACGTCGGTACGGTGCCGCACGGCTTCGGGCCCGGCCGGTTCCACCAGGTCGAGGCGGGACAGCTCGTCGAAGAGGTGCCGGGCGTCGTCGAGGGTCTCCACCCGCAGCCCGCAGGGTTCGGCGAGTACGTCCTTGATGATCTCGGGGGTGATGACGCGGAGCACCAGGCCCGGGTGGGCGAGACGGCGTACCTCCGGATTCGCGATGTGGTTGAGGATGCGGTCGTAGAGGATGCCCTGGACGAGCATCTGGTCGACGCGGCGGAAGAACTGCTCGCGCCGGGCGGGCAGGCTGCGGATGAGGTCGCCCATCCGGTCGGCTTCGCTTCCGGCGAGCGTTGCGGCCCGGGCGGCCAGTTTCAGACTGAGCGGATGCCCGCCGACGCGGTCCGCCAGCACCCATGCCACTTCAGGGTCCTTGATGCCGCACGAGGCGAGGAGGCCGACGGCGGCCTCCGGATCGAGTTCGAGGAGTTCGATGTCCCGCGGGACGACGGACCGTGCCGGATGGTCCACGGAGGCGCGCCCGGAGACGACGACACGCAGCCGCGGGTAGACGTTCTGGAACGAGACGCACATCGCCCACATCCGGCCGAGGACGGGTGAGCCCCGGTACTGGGCCTCCTCGAACGAGTCGATGGCCAGGACGAACGGCGGGTCCTCCTGTTCTGCCGAGGCCACCGCCCGTACCAGGACACCGGCCGTGCGCCGGATGAGGTCGCCCTCGCGCTCGCCGGCCAGCAGCTGGAATTCCTGCGAGGAGCGGCGTCCCATGACCGACCGGGTGGTGGCGAGCTCGTGCAGCTGTGTCACGCGTTCCTGGCCCTCCCGCTGACTGCGGGCCGTGCGATGGCACTCGTCCGCCAAGGCGTCCAACTCGGCGCGGTGAGCGGGGTACTGGATGCCGAGCTGCCGCGCTACCTCGGCGATGAGCGTGACCGGTTCGTGGATCGAGATTGTGGGCCGCTCGAAGTCGATGTACGCGAAGGGGAAACCGAGGCCGCGGTCGTGAATGCTGTCGAGGAGGAATTTGGCGAGGAGGGTGCTCTTGCCCATGCCGCCGGGGCCATGGATGACCAGTGGGGGCACCGGAGCAGGAGGGGCGCCCGCTGCGGAGTCGGCAGGCGTGGCGGAGACGGCAGACGTGCCGATGTAGTCGTGCAGTTCGTCGAGTTCGCCCGTGCGCCCCTGGAAGGGAGCCTGCACGAGACGTTCGAGTGGTTGCAGCAGTCTGGCCCGCTCCAGAGTGTGCTGGAGTTCTTCGGTATCCGGCAGTCCGCTCATACCCGGCACGCGCGAGAGCCACAGCACCGCTTGGAGGGTGTCGGCCAGTTCGTCGGCCGCCCGGGCGCTCTTCGCCGGAGGGCTGTCCGACAGATAGGCCAGGCAGATGCGCTCCGGCCCGGGCTCGTCCTGGAGCTGGTCGAGATTGCACTCAAGGGCGCGCCGGGCGGCTTCGGGCCCTGCCAGGCCGCGCAGCGCTTCGTCCCGGACATCGGCCTTGAGGCCCCAGACAGCTCGCTCCTTCATGCCCATGGTCGTGCAGTCGTCGAGCAGTTCGAGTACCGCATTGCCGCTGGCGCGGCTCTCGCCGGGCAGGCGGAGCAGCATGGGGTCGAAGCGGGTGAGGAGGCAGGCCGCTTCCCGATAGGCGCCGCGGGCGTCCGAGACGGCGCTGGAGCGGTCCTCACTTGCGCGGAGTTCCTGGCGCAGCCGGGCGCTGAAGATCTTCCGCGCCTCAGAGGGTTCGGTAGACATGAATGGCCCCCTCTGCTGCGGTGCAGATCTTCCGCATGTAGCTTTCGCTGCCGCCGTTGCCGTCCGTCTCGGCGGCCCGGAGCACCTCCTCGACGGCCACGTCCACGAGTTCGGCGATCGTGGATTCCCCGGGCGGGCCACCGGTGAGGAATTCGGGAGGGGACTCGTGGAAGTACTGGTTGAAGAAGTTGCGCAGATCGTCGGGTTCGGCGACCCGGGCCGTGTCCCAGCAGAGACTTCCCCGCAGGTCGTACGGGAGTTGGCGCATCGAGGGCCCGTAGCCGAGAAGCACAAGACGGGGTGCCTGGTCGCCTCGTACGGCAGCGTGCTCGTAGATTGCGAGGGCCAGTTGCCCGATGAAGTCCCATACGTCGGAGCTGGGATCGAGCTTGTCGCACTCGTCCAGGACGAGCCAGAAGCGGTCCTCGACGGCGGTGGCCCTGCCGACGACCCAGTGCACGGCGTCGTCGATCGACGGCAGCAGGTCGTTGAGCTCCGTGGGGTTCAGCAGTGAGATTCCCGCGCCCGGGTCGGAGACGAATTCCGCGAGCCGGCGGACGACCTTGTCCGCGGTCGAGGTGTGCGACAGAGTCACTCTCGCCGGACGGAAGCCGTAGTGCTGCCCGATATGGCGGATGAGGTTGTACGTGTACGACCTGCCACTGTCCGGATCGCCGTCGACCAGCAGTACGGATTTCTCCGGGTCGTAGACGAACTGACGCAGCGTCTCCCGCAGGTTCTGCCGGTCTATGAAGACCTCGGTGCCGTTCTTGAGGACGCAGGTACGGAAATTGTCCTGCGAGGCGTGGACGCGGCAGTCCTCGCGCAGCCGGTCCTTGAATTCCAGCGCCTTGGAGACTTCCGGAAGGACGCTGAGCCGGTCGACCGTGGCGACGACCTCGATGAGTTTGAGCTGCCGCTGGATGTCTTTGCGTGAAGCTTGAACCAGCGCGCGGGCATTCTCCGCGCTGACCGCCGTGAGTGGCAGGGCGGAGACGAATTCCGGGGCGAATCCGTACTGGACGAGCTGGGTGTGGGGGTCGGTGGTGTCGAGAAGGTACTCCCGTACCCACATGGTCACGAGGTCCCATTCCGTGTCGGCCAACGGCATGCCACACCTGCCCAGCCGCCCCTGAAGAGCAAGAGACGGACTAACTCCTAGTTGTCATGTTTCCACCCGGTCTATGCTCACGCAAGGTGGCTGAACATCCGCTGGAATGGCCCTCTGACCTGCGGATTTCCCAGATATTCGGAGATGCCGTGATGGTTCTTGCTGTCGTTCGTGACCAGCAGATCTGTCACCCGTTCAACAGGTGCGTACTCGGGCCGGAGGGTGTGGTCGAGTGCCACCAGATCCCGCAGGTCCGACGCGTTGCGCCAGACCCGTACGCCCGACGGAACCGCGGGCGGCTTCGCCAGATGGTCCTGCACCTCGGTGATCGCCAGCGGCGATCCGACGGTGGCGAACAGCTCGATGTCCCGTTCCTCATCGGCCAGTACTTCGTAGGCGACGATGGACCCGAGGCTGTGCCCGACCATCGCCAGGGGGGCACCGTCCGGGCCCTCCAGCGCCTTCCTGACCACCTCGCGTATCGCCGCTCCGGCACCGCCGAAGAAATAGGCGTAGACATCCTTGAAGGTGCGCTTGACGAGCAGCCGGAACACCGCCTTGCGGGCCGATCCGGGCAGCGGCAGTGCTTCGAGGGGGAGTTGGGATCCGAGCCCCGTCTCCTCCGTCTCGGCGAGCGTGTCCCCGAGATAGGTCATCCTGAGCAGCCAATCGCTGAGCGCGTTCTTCACCTCGCCGGTGCCCGGCACCGACTCCGGCGCGACATCACCCGCGTCGAACCGTGCTTCGTCGATGGTTCTCGCCACGAATGCCTCAGGCGTCTCGAACTCCACGGGTGCGGGTACCCCCTCGGTCGCCGGCGGTCCTTCGTCCAACGGGCCACCGTCCAGCGGGTCGGGCCGGTGGTCGGGCAGAGGGTGGTCGTACCGAAGCGGAGCCCAGTACGCCATGCGCGAGAAATCACCCATGTCCCTGCCGAAAAGGGCCGTGTCCCACTGAGACTTGAGCAATTCCGAGCGAACCTTGTTCCCATTGCCGTGGACGTAAATGACCCTGGGTTGCATTTTCGTGCCTCCCGACACCGCACGGGCTCCGGTCATTTGGACGCCGGTCACTTTCAGTATTGGCCTGCGGTGATGTGTCCGCCATTCGGGCGCCCGACCGCCCGAATGGGGTTCAGACACCGAACGGTCACGGAACTATGCAGACGACGCACGTCACCCAGGCACAAGGAGCCCCCCTCATGGCCACCGGCCTCTCCCTCCACGTCGGACTCAACAGGGTCGACCCAGCGAAGTACAACGGCTGGGACGGCGAGCTCGTCGCATGCGAGAACGACGCCAATGACATGGCCCGTCTGGCCCGCGAAGCGGGCTTCGAGGACACCACTCTCCTCACCACCGACGGCACCGTCGAGAACGTCACCGCCGAGCTGCGCAAGGCGGCCCGAAAGCTGAAGAGCGGGGACATCCTGATGTTCTCGTACTCGGGCCACGGCGGTCAGATGCCGAACGCCGTCGGCTCCGACGACGAGCTGGACGACTTCGACGAAACCCTCGTCCTCTACGACCGCGAGTTCCTCGACGACGAGCTGTACAGGGAGTTCGGCCGCTTCGACACGGACGTCAGGATCCTGGCCTTCCTCGACTCCTGCCACAGCGGCACCGGCATCGAGGTACGGGAGGTCCTCAGCCCCGAGGCCATGCAGGAGCAGTTCCAGACCAGCGACCCGAACCAGATCGAGAACACCTCACGACTCATGCCGGTCGCCAAGCAGTACGAGATCTACCAGCGGGACAAGGAGTTCTTCCAGGAGATCCAGCGCGCAGTCGGCACCGAGAACGGTCGCGAGGACGGAGCGAACGCGCTGCTCATCTCCGGCTGCCAGGACAACCAGCTCTCCTCCGACGGCCCGGTCAACGGCAAGTTCACCGGCACGCTGCTGGACGTCTGGGACGGCGGAACCTTCCGCGGCGGCTACCGTGCCTTCCACCGGGACATCGTGCGGAACATGCCGGCCACGCAGAGCCCGAATTTCTACGTGACCGGGCGCCCCGGGGCCGAATTCCTGGAGCAGCGGCCCTTCACGGTGTGAGGACCGGCTCGAGGAGGCCGGTTCGAAGAGGCCGGTTCGAAGAGGCCGGTTCGAGGACCGGTGTGAGGACCGGTGCCGTCAGGATCCGTCAGGGCCAGGCGCCGGCGAAGTCGATCTTCTCGGCCCACTCCGGGTGGTCGATGAGCGGATTGCGATTGCCCTGTATCTCGGCTATCGCCGCATTGCGGTGCCGCTCGTACTCGCTCACCTCGTCCGCGCTGTGCCAGGACAGCAGAAGGTCCAGGCGCTCCCGTTGGAGCTCGCGTGCCTCGTCCCCGATGAATCCGGGATAGCGCAGCAGGAAGTACAGCGTCGCCCGGGCGACCGGTCCCTTGCCGTCCGACGGCTCGAACTTGAGCGGCTCGCGGCGCCCGCAGGAATGCCGTACGACTTCCTCGCTGTCCGCGAAGTCGAAGTACGGGATGTTCCCGCGGAAGCTGTTGCACGCCGACTCGCAGGCGAAGAGATGATGCAGATCGCCGCGCATGGGCTCCTTCTTGGCGAACCAGGACTGGGGCACGACGTGCTCGCAGTTGAACGGCAGGGCGGCCTCCAGTGCGTCGAACTCGGCCTCCAGCGCGCCGGGGCCGGGCGCACTCTCGTGCAGCAGGAATTCCTGCCAGCGTCCGATCCGGGCGGCCTCCACCGCCGCGTCGGCCTGTATCAGCTCTTCGGGTGTGAAGTCCTTGCCCGAGTAGATACTGCGCAGCTGCTCGTCCGGGTGCAGGTCGACCCACGGGTAGAGCATGCGCATCGGCTTGTACGCGGGCCGGTGCTCGTGGGTCGTCTCCAGCAGCTCGGCGAGCGCACCGCGCAGGCCGGTGGGGCTGCCGGTGCGGATGTCGGCGTAGTAGGCGTCCCGCGCGGTCCGGTCCGCCGCCGCGTCGTAGTAGGGGCGGGCCCTGGCGGCCGCGAGGTTGACGAGTGCGGCGGCCAGGTCGTTCTCGGCGGGCGACTGACCGTCGATGTGTCCGACCGCAGGACCCGGAAGACCCGGGAGAGCGGTGGCCGGAATGGACCCCGGAGCCGCGGCCGTTGTCTGGGTCTGAGCCTGGAAGGTGGTCGTGTCGAGGCTGACCGTGATGTTCAGCGGGACGCTCAAGCGCACCGTCCCGCCGGACACCGACGGCTGCGCGGCCCCGTCCGGCGCCAGGCCCGCGAGGCCCACGGCGCTCTGGGGTCCGACGACGCCGTTCGTCCCGCTCGGCGGCGGCAAGAGCGGCGGCGACACCTCCACGGGGTGCAGGGACGCTCCGGCCGCGAAGATCTCCTCGCGGAGAGCGGCGGCGGCACCGGACATCGGCAGCTGCCTGAGCGTGCCCAGGACGCGGCTGATCCGTACGCCCTCGTTCGCCATCCAGTCGAGCCGGTTCTCACCCATCTCCGGCTCCCAGATGGAACCGTCGACGGCAAGGGGTTTGCCGTTCTCGTCGGTGCGCGGAACACCCGCGTGGTGCAGCGCCACGACCTCCCACTGGTCGTTGAAGACCGGCGACCCCGATGATCCGGGAGCTGTGTCGGTCGCGTAGTGCACGAACATCTCCAGCAGGTCCACGACCTTGTTCTCGCGCAGCGCGAGCTGCTTGGGCTCGCCGTTGGGGTGCTGGATGATGTTGACCATCTCGCCGAGGATGACCTTGCCCTCGGCCTCCTTGAGGGGCAGCCGGCCGAACGGCGAGAGCGGCCGGCCGTCCTGCGAGCGCTGCGCCACGGCGACCACGCTGAAGTCGAGGGCGCGGTCGGTGACGAAGAACGTCTGGGGCTCCAGCTTGAACACCACAGGCACGAGCGGCTGTCCGTCCAGGCCCGCCTGGAAGTTGAACTCGATGACCCCGCGGCCCGCTTCGTCCGCGTTGCGCAGCACATGATTGTTTGTCATCAGGAGCGTGGGGGACACAAGGAATCCGGTGCCGTGGAGCGTTCCGCCTCCACTCCGCAGGGTCACCCGGCCGATCGAGCGTGCCGCCAGAAAGCCGGCTTCGAGGAAACCGACTCCGATGAGGTCATTGCGCCCCATGAGGCGTTCAAGACCCAGCACATCGGCACCGAAGGAGTCCGGGGCCAGCTCCAGGCTGCTGCCCGTGGTCGCTGCCGCCGGTGTCTGGTCGATCGCCGTGGCCAGCGCCATGTCGGCGCCCAGGCGTGCCAGCCGTTTTTCCACCCGCTCCGGAGCGTCGGCATACAGGATGCCGCGCCGGTCGAGGACGCGCAGGTTACGGGCCCGCTCCGCTGCTCGCATCTCGTAGCGGTCGCGGGCCTGCTTGATTTGGGAAAGATATTCCGCGTCGGCCTGGGACAACTGCTCCACCGTCATTTCGGTCCGCCTCCTCGTGGACCTCGCCTGCACGTGGGTTCATGGCTTGTCGCCCCTCCTTCATTATGGGCACGGAATGCCCATAGGTGCTCACCCGAACGGGCCAGTGGTTGGCCCTTCAATACTGGACCGCTGGATTATTGCGAATTGAATTTGGTTTGCCCGCGCGAAACGTACTGAGCACCCGAACGGCCCGGCTCCTATGCTCGAAAGAGAAACCATCGAGCAGAATTCAGCAGAGGAGAGGCCATGTGCACCTACCGTACGTACCGCGCGGTTGCCGATCCCGCACGCGCGGATGAACTCGCCGCCGTCACCTCGCCATTCACGATCGAAGTGCGGTTCCTCGGAGGGCTGACGGATACTCAGGAACAGGCCTTCGAGCAGGCGGCCGACCGCTGGGCGCGCGTCATCATCGGCGATCTGCCGACGGTCATCCTCGGCGGCGAGGTTATCGACGACCTTCTGATACTTGCTCAGGGAGTGCCGATCGACGGCACCGGCAGAATACTTGGACAGGCGGGTCCGACACATGTGCGCTCCGCCTCGGCCAACTTCGGTGCCCTGTTGCCGGTCAAGGGAATCATGTCGTTCGACACGGCCGATCTGGCACACATGGAGGACGACGGGACCCTGCTCGATGTCATCACCCATGAAATGGGGCACGTTGTGGGCATCGGCACGGTGTGGGAGGACAAGGGCCTTCTCAAAGACCCCCGGACGCCCAATCCGAATTTCGTCGGAGGCGCCGCCATGGACGAACTCGGCAAGCTCATGGGCGCCGGCGGACCCGTTCCGGTACCGGTGGAGAGCACCGGCGGTCCCGGCACCGCCGACAGCCACTGGCGGGAGACCGTCTTCCACAACGAGCTCATGTCCGGCTTCGTCGGCTCGCCCGGAAATCCGCTCAGCCGTGTGACGGTCGCGAGCCTGCAGGACCTCGGATACGAGGTCGACATCGAAGCCGCCGAAGCATACGAGCTTCCCGATCTGTTCGAACTCGCCCGCGCCGGCGAACTCGTGACGCACAGCGCGCCTACGGACCGCGGCATGATGCTGCCGGTCATCCCGGTCGTGCTGCCCGCGGACACCTCCGGCCGCCAGGTGGCCTGAGGTACCTGGGGGAGGGCTCGGTACAGTGCGGCCCGGCCTCCCGCAGGTGCGGCCCGGCCCTCCCACATGGGAGGACCGGGCCGCACATCGGTCGCGCCGCCGGCTGTTCGCCCGCGCGACCGGCCCCCGTCCTAGGGCCTGTGGTTCGGATCTTGCCGGGCTCGCGTGCCCTGGCACGCACGCTCGCTGCGTTGTCGTCAGTCGCCGACGCTCCGCGTCGCCGCCGAGCGCAACGCCGCCCAACGTATGAGGGATACCCAGGGTTGACCTGACATGGCGGTCATCGTGCCACGCCGCGATCCAGCCGGACGAGCCGCTCATCCGTGGTCGGGCGGCCCGTACAGCCCCTCGTAGGCGATGCGTGAGGTGTCGGACTGCCGGGTGTCCTGGGCAACTGCCCACTGGCGCGTCGCACGGTCGACCGCGACGGTGGTCCACCCATGACCGTCTTCGTCGCTGAGGTGGATCAGGAGGGTGTACTGGTCGTGCTCCACACGAAGCCGGTGGTCCGGGTTCGCTGCCTCGTGCAGCCCGCGTGACGCTTTCTCCGGGGTCGTGGGATCGGCGACGAAGGAGGTCCATCGCTGTCCACGACGCGGAGGGCGGGCGGGGCGATCGCCGGGAGCCGCTTGGTCGGACACGGATGTCTCCTCTCGTGAACCCCGCTTCACGAAGCATTGTCTCCCCGGCGCGTCCGCCACCGGCGGGCAGAGCGCATCCCTCCACGGAGGCCGATCCACACGATCCCGGCGCCCCCACCGGCGATCACGGCGGCGCCGATCCACACGTCGTGGCGCGCCTCCTGAACCTGGATGCTCTTCTGCTCCTCGTAGGTCCGCGTGCCGCCGTACTTTCCGCCGGGCAGGATCACAGCGCATGAGGTGTCCCCGGGATGCATGGGGCCGGGCACCTCCTCGCCCTGGCTCCCGGCGGGGCTGTTCTCTCCAGGGCAGACGACGTCGGCCGACCGGCCCCGCAGACCTGCGGCGACGAACAGCAGGCCGACGACGACGGCAAGCAGCAACAGGGCCAGGGGAACAAGGCGTTGGCGCACGCGTCTCCTCGGTCGAGGCATCGGGAATCAGGCATGGTAGTTGCTCAGCCCGACGAGCTACCTGTTTCCCGGAGCGTCGGCCGGTGCCGTGCGCGCCGCGAAGTCGGCGAGGTCGGCGAGAACGCGTCCGGGCTCTTCCCAGTGGACGACGTGGCCGACGCCCTCGTACGTGAGGAGACGCGCGCCATGGATGGCGTCGAGGATGGTCTGCTGGTCGCTGCGCGGGAGGAAAGAGTCCTCGTCGCCCCAGATGAGAAGGGTCGGCACCAGGATGCCCGCGAGGGTCGCGCGCAGATCCGCTTCGAGCAGTCCGCGCAGTGTCTCTTTCCAGACATAGGCGGGGAGTTTGAGGCTTTGCTCGATCATGGTCTCGATCAGACCCTTGGCCACCGGGCGGGCCACCATCCCGGACATGAGGTCTTCGACGATCGCCCGCGGGACGGGATCGGAGAGGCCCTCGATCGTCTCCTGCATTCCGGTCATCCCGGGCTTGTCCGCGAGGGTGGCGGGGACACCGACCAGGACCAGCCCCGAGACACGGTCGGGGTGGCTGCCGGCGACGATGCGGGCGGCCACGCCGCCGCTCGAGGAGCCGACGAGGATCGCGCGGCCGATACCGACCGCGTCGAGGAAGGCCACGAGATCGGAGGCGAAGTCCTCGGGCCGGTAGCCGTCAGGGGGACGGTCGGCGTCGCCGTGGCCGCGCTGGGTGGGTGCGTAGCCGTGCAGGGATGCCGGGAGTCGTCTCAGCAGAGGTTCGAAGGACCACCAGGAGTCGGAGAGGCCGTGGACGAAGACGACCGGAGTGCCACGGGGATAGCCCGCCTCGGCGTAGGGGAGCGTGAGCCCTTCCTGCAGAGGCGCGGCCTTGACGGAGATGGTGGTCATGGCGGCCTTCCTCGCCGCGCTCGATCGTCCCCCGGCGGCAAGCCCGCGGGAGCCGGTCGGCAATATTCCGATCGTATCGACGACCGGCCGCTCCCGCCGGGTAGCGAGAGGACTGCGCGCATCACCGGGCCCGCAGCACCAGGTCCTCAGCGCCGCGCCCTCCCGGACGCGCTATTCGGCGATCTCTGTCCGCTCCCACCATTCATAGACGGGCAGCCGTCCCTCTGGGCTGTCCTGATGCCGCGACGTGACCTTGAAGTGCTCGAACCCGCCGCGGTGCGGAATCTTCAGCTCTTGTCCGGGAGGGGTGATCGGGACGATCCGCTCCTGCAGATCATCCGGACCTCCCTCAAGGACTGCCTTGTTTGTCATGGAACCAGTCTTCCTACCCGAGCGACCCCTCGCACCTCGGATCGAGCATTGGCTCATGCGGGCGTGATGCCGGTGTCGGCGAGGATCTGCTCTGCCGATGTGCAGTTGCTGTCCTGTACGGCCATGGTCATCACGGTGTACGCGGCGGAGGCGTCGGCATGCAGCGGGATCACCAGGAACGAGAAGTGGTCCTGAGGCCCGCGGGTGATGATCATTGTGTGGTCGTCGACCACGGACCTGTCGATACGGACCATGTGGTCATCGATGACCAGGTGACCCCAAGCGCGTCATGAGCTGCCGCCCCTCCGAGGGCACTTCTGCACGGGTGGTCTGCGCATGGTGTCTCACTTCCGGACGAGACGGCGGGGCCAGATCCGCCCGGAGCCTCCGACGCGACGGTCGCGGCGGCCATCAGTGGCACTCGAAGCCACGAGTCCGCGGGACGTGTGAGGATCCGCCGTGGGCGGATTGCGAAGGTTCGACTTGGCACGGCCGTAGGGGAAGGCCGCGATCCGTTCGTCGTGCTGGGAGTTGAGCATGTGAATCGCGAGCGCGCCGAGGGCGACCGTGGCCAGCAGCACGAGCACGGTGAAGAAGGTCCCCATGATCCTCACATCGCTTCCGTCGGATCCGGCACCTGATTGATGACCGCTCGCGCAGGTGAATGGGAGATCGGGCCGCGCGCTTCATGGCCGCCTTCGGAGTCCCAGACCCTCTCGCGCGTCGAGTCCCAATCGGCTTCGGCCGCCATCCGGAAGAACTCGGCCTCCCGGATCAATCCGCTCGCGGTGAGACTCTGCGACGGGTCAGCGGCTGTGGCCATCAGCCTGGCGGCCGTGGCCGGACTGGTCTCCGGGGGGATCACCAGAAGGTCCCAGCGGCCGGCGGTGTAGGAGAGCAGCAGCAGCTTGTGGGGGTCCTGCTCGGCCTTGAACCAGCCGACATGCACCACGTGCCCGGCGACGGGCACCTTGCGTGGGATGACGGGCCAGAAGGTGGGGTTCACCGTGACGCGGGTGATCCGTCCCCACAGCGGGTCCAGTACCGCGATGAGCGCGGGGAGTTCCGCCGCCAGATCCCGGGTACGTGGCCACCACGCACCGTCGATCAGAGCGGGAGCGGTGCCGGCCGGCGCCAGCATGAGGCGGAGCGGCAACGAAGAAGGGGTCCGGTCTTCGACCGCGTGCGTATCCAAAGTGGTCGCGGTCATGACGCGGACCCTGCCCCGGGCCGGACTCAACCGGCCCGGTGTCGTGAATCGCCGAAAACGACACGAGCTTGAAGGCTGGTGCACGAAGTGTCCTCGGTGCCTTCAGGGTACTCCGATGCAACGGCCCCGGCGTATACACGTCGGGACCGCCCTTCCGGGCGGTTGCACGTGAGAGTGCACCAACCCAATTCCTTATTTTACGCCGCTATTGCGCCGTTTCCGGAATGAGGCGGGACGCGGGCCGAATCCCGCGTCAACCGCGCTCTTCCTCCTCGGCCTCCATGCGCCGAATGCCTTGATGCGTCAGTGTGACCATGGAGGGCGTATTGCCCGTGGCCCAGTCGACGGTGATGAGGTCCTCGCCCACCAGGTACGTGCAGGCGGCAGCCAGATCCTCTTCGTGGATCCCGAGATCGTGAAGCAGCCTCGCCCCGGTGACGCCCAGAAGGCGGCTGCCTTCTGTGGCCTCGTACAGGGCGTGCATGATCTTCTCGCGGTACGCCTTCCGCTCGGTCAGTGATGCCATGACGGCCGCTTTCTGGAGCGCTGTTGGCTCAGACGCTGTTTGCTCAGACCTCGTCCGCGTGCGGGCGGTCGTCGCTGGCCGACTTACTGGTCACCAGCCAAGGCGCGTCCGACTCGGAGGGCTCGGAAGGGTGCGTGGTGTCCACGGTGATGTGGAGCCGGGTTCCACCCTCGTGGCCGGCGGGGTAGCTGCGCTGTTCGGTCGACGCGAAGCTGCTCCGGAGCACTTCGGCGACCCGCCGGGCGGACTCGGGGGACGCGGCGACGATACGAACCTCGGCGAACCCTTCCGCGGGCTCTGATTCCACACGTCTCATGATGGCCTCGCTGTCCGGCGAATGATGCGCCCAAGGGTGTGGAGCGAAGACGTCGAGAAGCATGGGCCGACACGCTCAGAGCGCTCCCGGTTCCTTCACACTACTCCGGGTCACCGAACTGGGCCTGTTCGACACCGACCCGCAGATGGGCGCGGGCATGCCGTAATGGCTGCACGACGGTGCGGTCGTGCGGCACGCTCTCCGGGGTGCTCGGCGGTCGGCGGCGGTCCCGCACACGCGCCCGTTCGCGATTCGGGTCAGCGCGCGTGCTCGTGATCGGTGAGTACTTCCCGGATCACGTGGCGCGCGTTGGCCGCGATCGCCGGGTTCGTGTCCTCGTAGTACGGGAGTTGGATGAGGGCCATCGACAGCGCCCAGCCGCGACCGCGCGCCCACGTCGCGTCATCGGCCTTCGACGCGGTACGGAAGATGTCCCGCGCATCGGCCGGGAGGAGATTCCACGCGGCGATCAAGTCGCACGAAGGATCGCCCACACCCATGGTCCCGAAGTCGATGACCGCGCTGAGCCGTCCCCGGTCGATCAGGAGGTTCCCCGGCATCAGATCGGAATGGACCCAGACGGGCGGACCGGACCACTCCGGCGCCCGCAGGGCTGCATCCCACGCCGCTGTCGCCGCCTCGGTGTCGACCATTCCCCGAAGCTCTCCGATTGCCGTACGCGTCTCGGCGTCCTGCGTCCTCAACGGCCCACCACGGTAGGCAAGCGGCCCGTTCGTAGGATCGATCCGGTGCAGCGCGGCGACGAACTCCGCCAGATCCAGGGCGAGCAGGCCGGGGTCGGCGAGGCCGCCGACGAGCGGGTGCTCGCCGTCGAGCCAGCGGTACACGGACCAGTTCCAGGGATATCCCTCGGCGGGCTCCCCCTTGCCGAGCGCGACGGGAATGTCCACCGGAAGCAGCGGAGCCAGCCGCGGCAGCCACCGGTGCTCCTTCTCCACATCCCCGACGCCCGACTCGATACGGGGGAGTCGTACAGCCATGTCGTCCCCGAGCCGGTACACCGCGTTGACGGTCCCGGCCGAGGGGTACGGCTCGATGGGCAGGTCCGCCCACTGCGCGAACTGCGCGGCGAGCAACCGGCGTACGAGAGCTACGTCAATGTCTGCCTCGTCGGCATGCATCTTGCTTGCGCACATGGACCCATCCGAACGGGCCGGGACATTGACCGTCAACTCATTTCCCGACGGCCAGGAGGTCACATCCAGGTGTCGGGGCCGGGGTTGCCGCCCTCCGCGATTGTGGCGAGCCGCTCCGTGTAGTGGATCCAGCCGTCCTTGTGGGCGGCGCGCGCCTGGGGAGAGGGCAGGTCGCGGTGGACCAGGCGGAGCAGGGTGCCCTCGGCGTCGGGTTCGAGGGTGATCTCGACGGTGGTCGAGCCGGGTGGGACGGCCAGTTCGCTGTCCTGCCAGCCCCAGGTGAAGACGAGGCGTTTGGGCGGGTCGATCTCGACGAAGCGCCCCTCGGCGATGTTCTGGCCGGTGACGGTGGTGCGGTAGGCGCCGCCGGGCTGGAAGCTGAACTCGCCGTCCTGGCCCATCCAGGACAGCCATTTGTTCCGGTCGGTGAAGAAGGAGAACACGGTCTCGGGCCGGGCGGCGATGCGTCGCTCCAGGGTGACCAGGTCGGTGCTCACGAGCTCGTCCCTTCGGACTTTTCTTCGCGTTCGGCCGCTTCCGCCAGTTCGGCGAGGGTGTCCAGCTTGGTGGCCCACATGGACTGCAGATAGTCGGCCAGCGGGCCCATGGACTCGCGGTCGGCCCGGTAGAAGCGCCTCTTGCCGTCCTGGCGCAGCGTGACAAGGCCGGAGTCCCTGAGCACCTTGAGGTGCTGGGAGACCGCGCCGAAGGTGACGTCGAACCGCTCGGCGATCTCGCCCGCGGACAGCTCGGAGTCCCAGACCAGGCGAAGGATCTCGCGCCGCCTGGGCTCGGCGACCGCCCGTACCGCATCCATGGTGTTCATTTTAGCCGCTGCTGCAATTTGCCTTCCAGTCGAAGTCATTTTAGTGTGTACTAAAGCGACGAGGAACGGGGCACATCCCATGGCGGACATCGCGATGCAGCTGCACATCGAGGCCGACGCGGACACCGTGTACGCGGCGATCTCCACGACCGACGGCATCAGGAGCTGGTTCACCACGACCGCAACCGCGGGCGAGGGCGTGGACGGCCTGCATGAGCTGCGGTTCCCGGGCGTACCGGAGCCGTGGCGGCTGCGGATCACAGAGGCGGAGCCCGGCAAGCGGCTCGTCCTCGCGGCCGAAAACGGCCCCTGGACCGGCACCGTGCAGACCTACGCGGTCCTGACCCGCCCCGAGGGCGACGTCACACTGCGCTTCACCCACAGCGGCTTCCCGGCCGTCGACGACGCCTACCGGGACTTCACATACGGCTGGGCGACGAAGTTCGTACAGCTCAAGGCCTACGCCGAGACGGGCAAGCCCGCGCCCTTCTTCACCGCCTGAACCCGAGGGAGAGACCCCATGAACGCCCCACAGAGCACACTGCCCACCGCCATCCGGGAATGCGCCGACGCGGTCGCGGCGACGGCCTCCGGCATCCGCGGCGAACAGCTCGGCGACCGCACCCCGTGCGAGAAGTTCACCGTCGCCGAGCTCCTCGACCACCTCGGCGGGACCCTGTCCTCCTCGGCGCGCGCCGCCCGGAAGGAGCCGCAGCCCGGCGAGGCCGCCGCATCGGCCGCATCCCCGGCGTCCGTCGCCGAGTCCGCGAACCGGGCCGCGGCGGCCTGGGGTGACCCAGTCGCGTACGAGGGCACCACCGAATTCGGCCCTGGGGAGATGCCCGCCGGCCTCGCGGCCACGATCACCCTGGAGGAACTCGCCCTGCACGGCTGGGACCTGGCCCGCGCCACCGGGCGGACCTTCGTCATCAGCGAGGAGGCCGGACGCGTCGCGCTCGGCGCGGTCGAACAGATCGCGGAGCAGGCCAGGACCAACGGCTCCTACGGTCCGCCCGTCCCGGTGTCGGCCGACGCGCCCGCCTTCCACCGTGCGCTCGGTGCCAGCGGGCGGAATCCTGAGTGGGCCGGATGACCGAAGGGCGGGGGCGACCGGCGAGGAGGCCGAGGCACCGGCGTGACGATCGACGAGAAAGCGGAGCGCGTGATCCCGCTCCCGCCCGACCGGGTGGCGGCCTACGCCATGGACTGGAGCAACGATCCAGAGTGGACGCAGGGCATCCGCACGCGGAGCAGACCCGGGAGGCGGACGGGGGAGGCTTCGGCGTCGGCGCCGAGGTCACCCGTACCGCGTACTTCCTCGGCAAGCGCATCGACTACGTGCTCCGTGTCGCCGCGTACGAACCGCCGCGGGTGCTGGACATGGTGTCCGTGGCGGGCCCGATGCCCATGCACGTCACGTACACCTTCGCCCCGCATCCGCACGGCACGCTCGCTCGTATCCGCGTCCAGGGTGACGCAGGCCGTTACTACCGCCTGGCCGTGCCCGTCATGGCGAGATGGGGCTGGGCCGCAATGTGCAGCAGGCGATCAAGGACGGACACATCGACGAAGAGCGCGGCCGTCGCTGGTTCACCTCGCTGTCCGCAGGCCCCTTCCTCGCTTCCTTCACCCTCAACACCGTGATCGGCTCCCGCTGACCTCATCCGTGGAAGCGCCGTAACGCCCCGGCGCTGCTTGGTGATTGAGCCATTGACTCCGCCTGTCCCTCCTGGTTGAGTGGCTCATCCACTGAGCCACTCATGTCACGAAGGAGGGTCCACATGGAGGCGCTGCCCCGCGAGACCATCGTCGATGTCCTGGAGACACGGCTGCGCGAGGACATCCTCGCCGGGCATCACCCGGCCGGCAGCTATCTGCCTCCTGAGCGCCGGCTCGCCGACGGATACGGCGTCACCCGGACCACCCTCAAGCACGCCTTCGGCCGCCTCGTCCAGGCCGGACTCCTGGAGACCCGGCACGGTGTGGGCACCCGGGTGCGCGACTACGCGCGGCTCGGCGGGGCCGATCTGCTGCCCATGCTCGTGCGGCACAGTCCGGACTGGATCGGCGAGATCTTCGAAGTGCGGCGCAGCGTCGGCGCGTTGATTGCCGAGCGGGCCGCGGCCCGCTCCACCGAGGACCACCGGGCAGAGCTGCGTTCCCTGCTGGCGCTGGTGCGGGCGGCCGATGGCGGGGACGCCGTGCAGCTCGCCGACATCGAGGTGCACCGGGCACTGGCCCGGGCCACAGGGAACCGGGTCTACGTATTGCTGACCAATACCCTCTTCAATGCCTACCTGCCGGTGCGGGCCGCCCTCGTGGGCCCCTTCACCGACCCCATTGCCGCGCACGCCAGGCTGGAACCGGTGGTCGAAGCCGTCGCATCGGGTGACGAGAGCGGCGCGCGGCGGGCGGCCGAGGCGTATCTGACGGCGACGGAGCGGATCATGCTGGAGGGCCTCGCATGAGTGCGAGTGCAGCCAAAGCAACGAGTGGTGCCAGGGGAACCGTCTTCCGCGAGACGATGCTCGGTACGGTCAGGCTCGACGGGGAGGACCGGACCCGAGCGGTCCGGCTCGACCTGAAGGCCGCCGCGGATCGCGTGCTGCGTCCCCGCGGCACGACCGAGGCGCGGATCACCGGGCGGACACGGATCGCCGGATGGGCCGACGACCCGTGTGCCGAGGGCAAGTTGGAGATATCGCCGCTGGCCAGGCGGCGCATCCGCTACAAGATCTCGTTCATGGCCGGAGATCGCCGACTCACCCTCGACGGCTGGAAGTCCGTGACGCCCCGAAGGCCGCTGACGTCGATGACAGTGCTGCCCTTCACGCTGTACGAGGAGGGAACCCCGGTCGGCGAAGGCACCCTGCGCTTCCCGGTGGCCACGGGGCTCCTGCCCTTCCTCGCGAGCTTCCGCTTCCCGCGACATGAGGACGCGGCTGCCCATCTGGCACCGCGCTGGAAAGGCGAACCGGGCCGCACCGAGGTCTGGTACACGACCCTGACCGACCCGGCGACCGGCACCGGGCTGTGGCTTCACCATGAACTCACCGCGCCCGCCGACGGCTCCGAGGCATTCGCTCACGGCTGGGCCGCCGTGTTCCCGAAGGACGGTCCGGTACGGCACGCCCGCTTCGGCCCGGCGAAGTGGACCGGGAGCGCTGACGGCTACACCGCTGAGGGCTTCACCGCGGACGGCGTCTCGGCCGCACCCGGACGGCTGTCCGGCTCGGCGGGCGCCCTGAGCTGGGACCTGACCGAACGGACCACGGGCGCCCCCCTGTTCACCTTCCCGCGCTGGTCCTGGCGTCGCCCCCTGCTGCCCGCGGCACAGATGCTTCCGGCCGCGCGTGCCTCGTACGGCGGCACGTTCTCGTACGAGAACTCGACCGTGACGCCGGTCGATGCTCCCGGAGCCACCGCCCGGATCTACGGTCACGGCAACGCGCGCCGCTGGGCCTGGCTGCACGCGGATCTCGGCAGGGGCGATGTGCTGGAGGTCGTCGCCGCGGTCTCCACCCGGCCCGGGCTGCGACGGCTGCCGCCACTGGTCTTCCTGCGGCTGCGCCGCGGCGGCCGGACCTGGCCGCGCAGGGCGGAGCGTACGGCGGTCGGCTGGGCGGGGCTCGGGCGCTTCCGCTGCGCCATCGGCCTGCCCACCTGGACGGCGACCGGCCGTGCCGGTCTGCGCCGTATCCGTGTCGAGGTCACCCAGCCCGAGGAGCGCACGCTCGCGCTCGATTACACCGACCCGGACGGCAGCCGCGCGACCTGCCGCAACAGCGAACGTGCCGACGCACACGTCCTGTTGGAGCGGTGGTGGGGCGGCTGGCGCACCGAGGCCGAGTGGACCCTGGACGGCACGGCTCACGCGGAGGTGGGCACACGATGAGTCTCACCGGTCTGGTGGCCGCTCTCATCGCTGACGACGGCACCGCCGACTGGCCTGCGCGGGTTCCCGGCAGGCTGGAGGCCGTCATCGGCTCGATGCCCGCGCCGGCGCGGGCCGGGGTGCGGGTGGCGGCCGGTGCCATCGACGCGTATGCGATGGCCCGCACAGGCCGCAGGCTTGCCGCTCTCACCGCTGAGGAACGAGAGACCGTGCTCGGTTCGATCGGCTCCCGGCCTTCGCTGCTGCCCCTGATCGACGTACTCAAAGTGCCTGTCCTGCTCGCTGCCGGGACCGAGCGAATGCTCGAACACGGTGTGCGTACACATGCGTTGACGCGTGAGGATCCCCCGCTCGACTGCACGCCTTCCGGCGAGTGGCCGGCGCGTTCCACCGCGGACGCCGTGGTCATCGGCTCCGGTGCGCTGGTGCCATGGCGGCCCGGACCCTGGCCCGGGCAGGGCTCCGCGTCGTCGTACTGGAGGAAGGGCACCACCACTCCACGGCGTCGTTCGGGCGGCGCACCCCGCTCGACCGGTTTGCCGAGCTCTACCGTGACGGCGGGGCGACGATTGCCGTGGGCCGTCCGCCGCTGCTGCTTCCGGTGGGCCGGGCGGTCGGCGGCACGACCGTCGTCAACTCCGGGACCTGCTACCGCACTCCGGACCATGTGCTCGCGCGCTGGACAGGCGACTTCGGTT
Organism: Streptomyces sp. NPDC005408; assembly: GCF_040606445.1. Lineage (NCBI taxonomy): Bacteria > Bacillati > Actinomycetota > Actinomycetes > Kitasatosporales > Streptomycetaceae > Streptomyces > Streptomyces sp. NPDC005408. The sequence goes on from NZ_JBEXEX010000020.1 coordinate 111,801, forward strand.
TCTCGCTCGCTGAAGGCTTCGGCCCGTATCTCGACGAGGTCGAACGCACGCTCCGGGTGGGCACCCAGCCGATGGACGTCCTCGGCAACAACGGCCGGCTCGCGCTCGCCGGAGCCGAACGCCTCGGCTGGCAGGCCTCGCCCCTGCGCCGTAACGCCACGGACTGCAAGGGCTCCTGCCAGTGCGTCGTGGGCTGTCCGACCGGCGCCAAACAGAGCGTCCAGCTGTCGGTGCTGCCCGACGCCTGCGCCGCCGGAGCCCGCATCGTCACGGGCGCGCAGGCCAGGCGCGTCCTCGTGGACGCCGACCGTCCGGGTGGCCCGCGTGCGGTGGGTGTGCTCGTACGGAGGGAGGACGGCGGCGAGTTCGAGATCCTTGCCCCGCTGATCGTGGTCGCCGCGGGCGCCCTGCAGTCCCCGCCCCTGCTGCGCCGCTCGGGCCTCGGCGGCCATCCGCAGCTCGGCCGCAACCTCAGCGTCCATCCGGCGACCAGCGTCGCGGGCCGCTTCGCCGAGCCGGTCACCGCCTGGGAAGGAGTGCTGCAGAGCGTCGGCGTGGAGGAACTGCACGACCAAGGCGTACTGATCGAGGCCACAGCGACCCCGCCGGGCATGGGTTCCTTCGTGCTGCCGGGCCTGGGCGGCGAGTTGCGGCGCGAACTGGAGACCGCCGACCGGCTCGCCACCCTCGGCGCCATGATCGCCGACCGCCCGTCGGGCCGTGTCCTTGGCCGGGAGCGGACCCTGCTCCGCTACGACCTGGACGTACGCGACGGAGGCCGCCTGATGCGCGCGGTACGCGCGATGGGTCAACTCCTGTTCGCAGCAGGCGCACAGGAGGTCCTCACCGGCATCCCCGTAGCACCCCGGGCTCGTTCCCTGCCCGAACTGGACGAGATCCTTACGCGAGTGGGCCCGCGGCATCTGCATCTGTCCGCGTACCACCCCACGGGCACGGTCGCCGCAGGCGCCGACGACCGACGCTTCCCGGCCGACCCCGCCGGGCGGCTGCGCGGAGTGCACGGGGTGCTGATCACGGACGCGGCGGTGCTGCCCGGCTGCCCGGAGGTCAATCCTCAGCTGAGCATCATGGCCGCGGCACTGGCAGTCGCCGAGCGCTACCTGGAGGGACGAGGGCCGGGCGGACTCATTCGGACCGGACCCGTTCAGGAGCGCTGACCTGCCCTGTCAACGATATCGGTGTCGACCCGGGTGGCCGTCGCGATCACCGTCCCCTTGGCCACGAACGGTCCCCCCGAGTCCTTCCCGCCCACGTAGTAGCCGATTCCGGCCAGGTAACGGACACCGCGGTAGGCAAAGGTCTCCGGGTCGAGCAGCACCTGCATGCTGTTGCGCTCGTAGGAGTAGTCGCGGAAGTTGCCGTCGACGCCGATCGCGATGGTCGGCCGCCCCGCCCCGTCGGTCACTTCGACCGGCTTGGTCACCCCTTGAAGACGAGTGATGACCCGGTGGATCGTCCTGGCCTTGTCGGGTGGGATCAGGGGCGATCCGGAAAGGACCTCGACGATCTCCGCGAAGTCCCGCTGAGCCTGGGTCAGGCGCGGCGCGTTGCCGTCCCGACTGGGGATGGTCCGCTTACGGATCATCTTCAGCGCCGCCTGCGGATCGTCGGGGAGAGCGGCCACCAGAGCGTCCGACGGCTGTGGGGCGAGCATCTCCCACGATTCCGGATGGCGGTCGTTCCAGACGTCCACGTCGTCCGGATCCTCGGAGCTGTCGTCCGGCGTGGCCAGCACTCGCCCGTCGTAACGGATCCACTTGTCCTGATAGCGCGGCTTGGCGGGCTTCGCGACGCACCGCTGGGAAGAGGGCCCCAGGCTGAAGTAGTCGGCTTCGCTGTAGCCCAGAGTGCTGCCGCCTGTGCCGCACTGCCATGTGTCCCACCGGACCTTCTGGTGCACCCACTGGTCCGACCGCGGCATCGGATTTGCCGGCGCATCGTGCCGCTGCCCCAGCGGCAGTGTGGTCAGCAGGGCGGCCGCCGTGACCGCCGCCGCCGCGCCCACTGCCGCGAGCTTCCACCCGCCGCGGCTGCGGCCGGGCTTGGCGATCTCGTCCAGCAGCCGTTGCCTGGCGGGGGTGAGCCGGGCGTGGTCGGGGACCGGGGCGTCGGCGCGCAGCTGCCGGACCGCTGTCATCTCATCCACGGCCGGCCACCTCCAGAACGTCGTGTGCGAGCGTGGGGTCCACGCCGCCGAGAGCGGTGCGGACCTTCTTTCGGGCCCGGTTGAGGCGGGAGCGGACCGTGCCCACCGGGATGGAGAGGGCCTCGGCGACCTCCTGGTAGCTGAGATCCGCCCAGGCGACGAGGAGCAGCACATGCCGGTCACCGGCCGACAGGTCGGCCAGGGCTCCCGCGAGAGGGCCCTGCGCGGCCTGGGCCGCCAGCCGATTGTCGGAGCCGTCGGTCCAGGACTCGGCCACCGGATCGTGGCCGGTGCGGGCCATTGCCTTGAGTGCCCGTACCTCGCTACGGCGCTGTTTTCCGATGAGGTTGGCGGCTATGCCGTACAGCCAGGGCTGCGCACTCGGCCTGGCTAAGTCGTAGCGCGCCCGCGTACGGAACGCGGTCAGGAACGTGTCAGCGGTGATGTCCTCGGCCGCACCCTCGCCGAGCCGGCGGGCCGCATACCGATGGATGACGCCGGCGTGCCGGTGGAAGAGCTCGCCGAAGAGCTCGGGCCGTTCCAGCGAATTGGCGATGATCGAGGCGTCGTGGGCAGGTCTGCCGGGCGGGCCGTTCACGCGGTCTCCCGTGTCTGCTGTCGGTGGGGGGTAGGGGGGTACACCCGTTGTTACCCGAAACCCCCGATCGGGTTCACGGCGGTACCTGCTCCATCGCTGCGGGGGCATGGCCGTGAACTCGCTTTGGCGCTTCGGGTAATGAGAAGTGTTCACGGAACGTGCGCATCCCGGGCCCCAAGGGGCCGGTATGCGCCTGGGGAATCGGAGTCCTGTTGACGCACGCGGTGGGAAGTGTCTTAAGGAGATCGACCGGAGCGCTGCTCGCGGTGTTCGCTCTCTTCACGTCGATGCTGGTTTCGGCGGGCCATGCGCAGGCTGCCGCCCCTCTGCCCGGAGGCAAGGCGAACTGGGTCGTCTCTGTGGGCCACATGGACCTGGCGTCGAAGAACAATTACCGCAACTGGGTGCGGCTGGGCTACTACACCTTCAACACCAACGGCACGGTGGCCACCAGCTACTGGAACTGGTCCCAGCGGGACCAGCCGGTGCGGGTGGACGCGATGAAGGCGGACTGCGGCGGCGATGTCCCCACGTGCGCCGTCCGGACTGTCGACGGGTTCGCCGGCAACCCGACCGGAGGCTTCCAGGGCACCTTCGCCTATACGGGCGACGGCCGGCTTGCCGTGACCTGGGCCAAGGACGCCGCCGGAACCCCGCTCGAACCAGCGCTCACCGAGTACTGGAACGTGGAGACGGGACTCGCCTCCGGTGGCGCGGCCCGGATCACCAGCCCGACGTTCTACGGCGCGTACGGCAACGATGTCCAGATCCCGGCCGCCGGCACCTTCTCCACGTACACGGCCAACTTCGGTGTCGGGTACGGCAGCAACGCCTCGCTGGAACGTGACAGCCGGGCGACCATGAGCCAGTTGATCAACGACCCGCGCTACAACGCACAGCCGTACAGGGGCGCCTTCGTCGTGACCAAGGCCTCGTCGACCGACCCGGCGACCCGGACGGGGATCGTGGGGCGTGAGGGATCGGGCGGGACGTGGTCATTCGGTGCCGCATCGAACCCGTGGAAGCAGTGCAACGGCAGCCCGTGCATGGGCTGGCTCCAGCCCAACACCAGTTGCAGCAGTACGGACAAGGACCGCGTGCGCTACATCGGGGAGGTCGGCGGGGGACGGCGCAACACCGAGGAGTACTGGTGCCAGTCACTGGCCCAGGGCCAGCCCTGCTACAAGCACAACTCCCACCCGCGGCCGATGCTTCAGGTCGTCGACGACTCCGGAAAGTTCCAGGGATGGGTCGGCATCGAGGCGTTCACCCACGTGAGCACGAGCACAGGGCTGCCGGACAGCAGCTGGGTCTCCGGCTACTGGGGCATTTTCGACATGGTCTCCGCCGCACTTCAGCCGAAGTTGCCGGGCTGACGCGAAGCACACATCGCCCGAACATGCGTGAATTCTCTGCGGTCGGCCGCAGACACGCGCTCTCACCGAAAGGAACCCCCTCGTGAGGAACTGGAAGAGCATTCTTGCCGCATTAGCGGTCACCGCCGCCGCCGTTGTCATTCCGGCGACGCCGGCCGCGGCGTACAATCTGAACGGGTGCAAATTCTCGACCGGCACCCTGAAGTGGCAGGATGCCACCTCGACTTCCGCATACGCGTCAGCGGCGCAGAATGCCGTCACGGCCTGGAACTCGACCAGCACACAGTTCAACCTGAACAAGGTCACCAGCGGAGCGAACATACGGGTGGCGAACGGCAACTTCGGTGCGACGTGGAACGGGTACCAGTTCGTCGGGGTCACGCTCGACACCAGCCAGGGCAGCGGTCTCGACTGCAGCGGCGGCACATGGGACACCACGATGGTCACCTGGTGGAACGACTACTACACCAAGTCATACGGGGCGACCAAGCGCCAGGCCATCATGGTTCACGAACTCGGCCACGCCCTGGGCCTGGCCCACACCAACGGATCCAGCTGCAGCAACGTAGCGGTGATGGACACGGACATCGACTACTGGGCCGACGCGTGCAGTTTCTGGAAGCCGCGCCAGGACGACATCAACGGCGCCAACGCCCTCTACTGACCGGGCGGGCCTCATGCCACGTTCAACAGCTGTGTATGGCCCCTGGCGCATTCTCGCTGGAGCGGGCGTGGCGATGGCCATCCTCTCCGCAAGCGGTTGCACCGAGCAAAAACCGGCAGGCAAACCGCCGAAGCAGAGGATCTCCATCACGCAGATCAACCGGTACACCGATCTCGCGCGCCTGCGCCGGGACAGTATGGCGGTGGTCATCGCCACCGCGGCGGCCACTGGCACGGGCAGCCGTGACGGCATTCCGGTAACGGCCACCCAGGTGGAGATATCCAAGGTGGTCTCCGGGAAACTGGGCAAGGAATCCGTCACGGTGCAGCAGATCGGGACGGCCGACGTGGCGTCCCCCGATACATCCCGCCTGATGGAGGTCGGTCGTACCTACCTCCTCTATCTGAGCAGGAACGACGGTACGAAGAACCTGGACCGTTTCGTGATCACCGGGGGCGACGGCATCTACCTGCTCCACGGTGGGCGGTACATGTACCAAGGAGGGCCGCAAAAGAGATCGGGAGATCGGCTGCCGGCGTCGATTGACGCCGAAAAGGTGGAGGCTGCTGTCGTGGCCGAAGCCGGTTCGTAAGGAACAGCAGTCGCGGTCACTCGGCGAGGTCACAGCCACACGGCTGTGACCTCGCTGTTTCCGCTCGCGGTCACTCGGCTACTCGGTGGGGAGTACCTCGTCGACACCTTCGAGAGACCCGTCCGCGACGGTGGGCACGGCGATCGGCAGCCCCAGGGACTCGCCGAGCGAGTCGGCGTGGGCGCTGGGGGAGGGGCTGATGAGGGACGCCACGACACCGGTGACAAGGGACGCAACAGCGGCCATGCTTCGCTTCTTCATGTCATGGTCAACGTCCGGCGCGCCCTCACGTCACGGGTGCGGTTGCCGCACGGCCGCGCCGCGTTCGGCGAAGACCTTCTTGGCTACGAACGTGGCGTTGAGTGCCTTGGGCATGCCGCAGTACACGGCGGAGTGGAGCAGGGCCTCGACGATCTCCTCGGGGGTGAGGCCCACGTTGAGTGACGCGTTGATGTGGACCTCCAGCTGGGGCTCGCAGCCGCCGAGGGCGGTGAGCATGCCCAGGGTGACCAACTGCCGGTCGCGCGGCGCGAGTCCGGGGCGGTCGTATATCTCGCCGAAGGCCCAGGCCACGACCTGGTGTCCGAGTTCGGGGGAGACGTCGGCGAGCGAGTCGATGACCCGCTGTCCGCCCTCGCCGTCCACGGCGGACAGCACCTTCATTCCATGCTCGAAGCGCTTCGCGCGGGTCTCGGCGTTCGTGTTCTCGGTGCTCGTCATGGCAGGACCGTAGAACTTCGAGCGCGCTCCAGGTCAAGCGACGCCATACTGAGCGCAGCGACCCGAACCTGAACACAGAAGCCCGCGTGACGAGCGGCCGCGGCGGCGCTGTAGCCCGCCCGGCCGCTCACCGGATGCCGCCCGGCCCCGAACCCGGCAAGGTGGCCTCCACCAGGACTCTTCCGCACAGACGAGGACCGCCCATGTCCGTGACCCATCACCGGCGCCTCGGCGTTGCAGCCGGGGCAGCGCTCCTGACCCTCGCCGTCGCGGGCTGCTCCGACCTCGGCCGCAACGCGGTGGGCACCATCTCCTACCTGACTGAGAAGGAGCGCCTGGTGACCGTGACGAACCCCTTGGTCGAGGGTTGCCACCGCCTCGGGCCCGCCGGCGCGGTCGAGGTCACCAACCTGACCATGGTCGACATCGTCCTCTATCCCAACGACGACTGTTCCGGTGATGTGACGACGTACGTGGCCACGACGACGTCCGACAGCATCGTGCCTCGGGCCCGCCCCTGGGGCAGCTACACCGTCGTCCACTGAGTCGCACGGCACCGTCGAAGCCCCGTCCGTATGGAACGGAACCCGCGCTGAACGCATCTGGACAGCGGGGAACAACAACCGACGGGGGGAGAGTCCTGATGACGACGGGCCGAGGTGTGCGCCGTGCCGGGGCCGTGACAGCGGTGGTCCTGCTCAGCTGTGGGCTGCTGGTGTCGTGCGGACAGGAGAAGCAGGAACCGAGCACGGTCGTGGCCGACGGTTCCGTACAGGGACAGTCGGGACCGGCCGAGGGGAACACGGACGAGACGACCGACGAGTCCGGCACGGCTCAGCCCGACCTGACGACCGAGGGCGACGGCGAGCCGGTGCTGACGTCCGAGGAGCAGATGGCGGGCTGGTACGACGCCAAGGCCGACTTCCGCGGCCACCTGTCCTCGAACAAGGACAGGACCGACGACGCTCTGGGCCCGATGGCAGGCAAGGTCATCATCCGCAAAGTGGGTGACACCAACGAGGCACAGATCTGGATACAGGGCGGCTACAAAGCGGGTCCGGTCATGGAGCTGATGGCCGACGCGTTCGCCAAGTGGCGTCAGGACGTGTATGACGACAAGGGCCACATGAGCGTCCTCCGCGGTCCGAAAGAGGACCGCGTCGACAGGGACTGGTAGCCGTCGCCTGCCGCAGGGCCCTGGCTGCTGCAGGGCCCTGCCTTTGAGTCAGCTCCAGCTCTGCGAGTAGTGCGTGCGGTAGCGGCGGCGGTCCTGAGCCGACCAGATCGAGCGGGTGGCGATGAGCCCGATGACACTCACCGCGATGACGACGAGTCCCGGTGCGATGGTCCGGGGGCCGAAGATGCTGCTGACCGTTGTCGGACCGTTCGCCTGTCCGGGCCCGGGCGGCGTATCGGTCCCAGCGGGGGGCGGCGGCAGGGCCGCGGGGTTGAGGGGCGCCTGGCCCGCGCCATTGCCCCCCGCGGGAGTGGCGCCGCCGGTCAGGTTCACCCCGAGGGCCGCCATCGCCTTGGTCACCGGCTGGAAGAAGGTCGTCCCTCCGGTGCGGCAGTCGCCGTTGCCGCCCGAGGTGACCCCGAGCGCCAGCCCCTCGGCGAACAGCGGGCCTCCGCTGTCGCCGGGCTCGGCGCAGACGGTTGTCTCGATCAGGCCGCTGACCGTGCCCTCGGGGTAGTTGACCGTAGCGTTCAGCCCGGTCACCTTGCCGGAGCGCAGTCCCGTGGTGCTGCCGCTGCGGAAGACCTGCTGTCCGACGGAGGGATCGGCTGACCCGGTGATCTGCACACCCTTGCCTCCACCGATGTTCACGACGTTCGTTCCGCCGGGGGCCTCTCCGCTGCGGTACTGAACGAGCGAGAAGTCCGTGCCGGGGAAACTGCTGGCCGTGGTGGCGCCGACGGGCTCGTTGGCCCGCCTGTCCTTGAACCAGGCGGTGCCGACGGGGCCGCAGTGCCCGGCCGTCAGGACGAAGGTGCTCCGGCCGTTGGTCACGTTGAAGCCCACGGAGCAGCGGCCGTTGGCGGCGAGGATCGGCTCGGCGCCATTGACCCTGGTGGTGAAGGCGCCGCCAGTGCGCTGCATCTGTACGAAGCCGCCGATCTCCTTTGCCACGTCGGACAGGCGCGACCAGTCGGCGCTCGACACGGTGCTGTCTGCCTGCACCACGACCTTGTTGGACGCGTAGTCCACCGCCCATGCGGTACCGGGCACGCGCTGAGCCTCGCTCAGGCTCTCGGTGGCCGAACGGAGTCGGCTCATGCTGTAGCGGACGACTTCGGCCCGCGCCCCCGCCCGCTCGACCTCGGCCGCCGCGTCCGTGTCGGTCACCGCGACGACCTGTCGCCCGTCGGAGCCGATCCAGGTGCCGGCGGTACGGGACGTGCCGAGCTCCAAGACGAGGCGGGCGCCCAGACCGTCGCCCCCGGAGGTGCCTGCTGGTCCCCCTCTTGGGGCGGAGGCTTCGCTCGCCATGGCGTCCGTGACCATCAGCCCGCCGCAGAGCAGTCCGCCGACTGCCGCCAGCCGCGCGATCCGCTGCAGCCTGCGTCGTGCGTGCGTCATCTCCTGGGCCCCTCAGTCGTTTCCGAGACGGCGCTACGAACGCCGGGGGCCCGGACGTCGGGAGCCCCCCTTCCATACGTGGCGCACTGCCGTGCGGTTCACCGCGCACCGCCCCAACGTCAGTGGTCCGCGTCCTTGCCGATGTACAACTCGGCGAAGGCGGCCCCTGCGACGGGCGAGCCGAGGACCCGCCTCAGCCGGGCCGCCGCGGAACCGGCCCGGAACGGGTCGCCCGACGAGGCCCCGTGCAGCACCTCCGAGAGCCACTGCGAGAACTCCTGGTACTGCCACACGCGCCGCAGGCAGGCCGCCGAGTAGCCGCGCAGACCGCTGTCGTCACCCTTGTGGCAGTACGCGACGAGCGCGTCGCCGAGCAGCAGCGCATCGTGCAGTGCGAGGTTCATGCCTTTCGCGGCGATCGGCGCCGCGAGGTGGGCCGAATCGCCTGCCAGATACAGCCGCCCGTACGCCATCGGCTCCACCACGTAGTTGTGCATGTCCAGCACCCGCTTCTCGATCAGCCGTCCCTCGGTGAGCGGCCGGGCGCCGTCCGCCGACAGCCGGTCGTGGAGTTCGGACCACACCCGCTCGTGCGGCCAGTTCTCCGGGTCGTCGCCGGGCGGGCATTCGAGGTAGTAGCGGGTGACCTGGGGACTGCGGGCCATATGGGCGGCGAAGCCGCGCGGATGGATGCCGAAGACGACGCAGTCGGAGGACGGCGGCGCCTCGGCGAGGAGAGCGAGCCAGCCGACGCCGTAGTCGTGCCGGGCCACGGTGGCGCGCTCGGTCGGCAAGCAGGTGCGTGTCACGCCGCGGGCGCCGTCGCAGCCCGCGATGACGTCGCAGTCGATGCGCATGCGCTCGCCGGTCTCCGAGTCCGTAAAGGACACCGAGGGCCGGTCCGTGTCGATGGCGTGCAGTTCCACGTCGCGTACGCCGAAGCGGATGGCGCCACCTGCCTCGTCCGCATACTGGCGCACCAGATCGGTCACCAACAGAGGCTGCGGATAGACGAAGTGACGGTGCCCCGACAGCTCTGCGTACGGGAACCTGCGGCGCTCACCCGCGAAGCGGAATTCGCACTCGCTGTGAGCCTGCGCGTGCTCCAGCAGCCGGTCCGCAAGCCCGCGCTGCTCGAGGGCGCGTACCGCCCACTCCTCGATGAAGCCCGCGCGGGGGCGCTGTTCGATAAACACTCTGCTCTCCGTTTCCAGCACCACGCAGTCGACGGAGGCTGCACGCAGGATGCTGGCGACCGTGAGACCGGCGGGGCCTGCGCCGACGATGACGACGCGGGTGCGCTGTATGGACGTGGAGGAGGAAGGTGAGGGGGCGGCGGTAGTCATCCGAGCATTATGGCGGCGAGCAGTTGCCCCGGGGGTTTCGATCTGGGGAACGTGGCCGGTGCCGGGGAGCAGGCGGAACCGGACGCCGGGGACATGCCGCATTCGGCTCATGGTCGTCGGGCTGCCCCGGTCGTCGCGCCACACTGGGGCCGCCCGCATGTGCCGAGACGGAGGTCCAATGTGAGCAGTACCGAGGGGTTCCAGGCCTGGGACATCCACGTGTCCGGGCCGGCCGATGCCGCGCACGGCGTGCTGCTGCTGCCCGGCGGGCTCTGCAGTTTTGCGTTCTACGACGATCTGGTCGCCGAACCGGCGCTCGCCGACGCGCCGGTTCGGCTGGTGGCCGCGACGGTCCCGGGCTACGCCGGTACACCGGCCCCGAAGGACCTGAGCATGGAGAACTACGCCGCGCTCGCGGGCGGCCTCGCCGCCGAGCGCGGCTGCGATGTTGTCGTCGGCCACAGTCACGGTGCCAACATCGCCCTGGAGATGGCGGCGGGCGGGCACTTCGCCGGCCGCGTCGTGCTGCTGTCCCCGACGTTCTCACGGCCCGACGAGTTCAAGGAGCTCGCCGTGGCCGACCGCCTGGGGCGGCTGCCCGGCATCGGGGCCATGATCTGGGCCGCCATGGTGCGCCTTTCACCGCGCGGGATTGCGGACAGCCTGCCCCCGTCCCGCCGTGAGGCGCTGGTCGCCGAACTGAAGAAGAACGACGCGGCGGTCTGCCGCCGGATGGTCCGGCACTACTTCGACTACCTGGACCACCACGGTTCGCTGGTGCCCCGGCTCCGCGACTCGGGCGCGCAGGCCTGGGTCGTACGCGGTGACCGCGACGAGGTCGGGTTGACGGACGAGGAGCGTGCCGCACTGGAGGCCAGCCCCGGCGTCACCATGGTCACCGTCCCCGACGCGGGCCACATGGTGCTGACGGACCAGCCCGCGCGGGTCGCTGAGCTCGTCGCGCAGGTGGTTTTCGGCTGAGGGTCCGCCACCCGTAGAGACTCAACGGCCCTGCAGAGCCTTGACGTTGTTCCCGAACGTCCATCCCTTCGACCCGTCCCAGTTGATCGACCAGGTCATCAGTCCCTTGAGCCCGTTGTTGTACGTGTTCCAGGCCTGGGACACCAGGCTCGGCGACATGTAGCCGCCCCCGGCGCCCGGTTGCGCCGGAAGCCCCGGAACCTGCTTGTCGTAAGGAACCCTGATCGTGGTGCCCTGCACAACGAGCCCCTTGTTGAGGCAGTTCGTCTGCGCGGTGAACCCCTGGACCGTGCCGGCGGAGTACGAGTCGCCGGAGCACCCGTACATGCTGCCGTTGTAGTACTGCATGTTCAGCCACCAGAGCCGGCCGTTGTCCGCGTACTTCTTCACAATCGGCAGATACGCGCCCCAGATCGAGCCGTAGGCCACACTGCCCCCGGTGACGTAGGCCGTCTCAGGTGCCATGGTCAGGCCGAAGTTCGAGGGCATCCGGGCGAGCACGCCGTCGATGATGCGAATGAGATTGGCCTGCGATGCCGACAGCTGGTTGATGTTGCCGCTGCCGACGAGGCCCGTCTCGATGTCGATGTCGATGCCGTCGAAGTTGTACGCCTTGAGGATCGGCACCACCGTCGCGACGAAGCGGTCGGCGACGGCGCTCGAGCTGAGGTCGATACCGGCTGCCGCCCCGCCGATGGACATCAGGACGGTGAGACCGGCCGCCTTGGCCTGGCACATCTCGGCCGGGGTCGCGACCTTCACCGTCGCGTCCATCCCGTCCTCCCACAGGACCGTGCCGTCGGAGCGGATGACGGGGAATGCCGCGTTGACCACGTTGTAGCCGTGATCGCGGATGCGGGCGTCGGTGATCGGAGTCCAACCGAACGGCGGGTGAACGCCGTTGGCCGCGCCGTCCCAGTTCTCCCAGTAGCCCTGGAGTACCTTGCCCGAGGGCTTCGACTTGACCGCGCAGGTCTCTGCCTGCGGTGCGCTCGGCGCCGGTGCCGCGGCGACCAGCGCCTGCATGACGCAGGCCATCGCCAGGCCGGCCCCGAGCACCCGTAACCTCCGACCGATCATGTTGTGCCCCTTCCCTCGCCGTGTCTGGCCGCGACCGCACCGTAAAGAGGTCCAGACCTGCCGTCAATAGGTCTGGACCAACATGGATACCTCTCTACCGATGAGTTCTGGCCACGACCACAGTCCGACTGGTGACACCTCCTCAATGCCTCGGGAATGAATCGAGAGGGAACATGAACGCGATCGCCGACCGCTACCGCCGCCACGCCGACTCCTTCGAGCGCAGGGTCGCCGCGGTGAAGCCCGACCAGTGGTCCAACCAGTCACCGTGTGAGGACTGGGCGGCCCGTGACGTCGTAGGCCACATCACCGACATGCACGGTGTGATGCTGCGGCCCCTCGGCCGCTCGCTCAGCCCTGCGCCGTCGCTGAGGGACGACCCGCTGGGCGCCTTCAAGGCCGCCCGCGCCGACATTCAGGCCGTTCTCGACGACCCCGAGAGTGCGTCGACGCAATGCGACACCCCCAACGGCCGGATGACGGTCGCCCAGCAGATCGACCAGGTCATCAGCGACGACATGGTGCTCCATGGATGGGACCTGGCCCGGGCCACCGGGCAGGACGACACGATGGACCCGGCGGACGTCGAGCGCATGTGGTCTTCCACCTCGGCGCTTCCGAAGGACGTGCTGGAGAAGCTACGTACGCCGGAAGCGTTCGGTCCGGGCGTGAAGGTCTTCGGCCCGGAGGTGCCGGTCCCCGAGGACGCTCCGCTTCAGGACCGGTTGCTCGGTCTGATCGGGCGCGACCCACGCTGAGCCCCGCTCCGGCAGGGCGCTCCCGCAGCCGCCTGTTGTGTTCTTCGAGTGGGCTTCGAGCGAGGCACGACGGGGGTGATCGAGGCTGGCGCTCCGAGTGCCGAGTCCGTGGGGCGGAGGGGTGTTGGCCGATGGGTGGTGTTCGTTCCGAGGCTTCGGACGTGGTGGATGCCGAGGAGGACCTTTCCGGCGAGCTGTTCGAACTCGCTGTCGGGTATGTGTACTCGGCGGCGTTGCAGGCCGCGGCTCGTTTCCGTATCGCGGATCTCCTTGCGGACGGTCCCCGAACGAGTGGCGAGCTGGCCGGCGTGGCCGGTGTGGATGAAGCGAATCTGCAGCGGGTGCTGCGGTATCTCGCCACGAAGGGGGTCTTCCGGGAGGACGGCGCGGGGCGTTTTCATCTGACGCCGCTGGCGGATCCGCTGCGCTGCGATGCGCCTCGTTCTCTGCGGGACTTCGTGCTGATGCGGGGTGAGGAGATCTTCTGGCGACCCGCGGCTCAGCTTCATGAGGCAGTACGCACCGGAGGGACGGTCTTCGAGGGGCTTTTCGGTGTCCCGTTCTACGACTATCTGGGAGCCGATCCGGCACTTGCCGAGCGCTTCAACGCCAGCATGGCCGCGTTCTCCGACACCCTGAGCGACGATGTCGCCCGGGCCTATGACTTCTCCGCTGCCGCAGGCGGGTCCGGGGAGGTCGTCGATGTGGGCGGTGGCCGTGGCGGGCTGCTGAGCGCGGTGCTGCTGCGCCATCCGGGGCTGACGGGCGTCCTGTTCGAGCTGCCCTCGGTGGTGGCCGATCACGTACTGGATGTGCCGGGGCTGGCCGGGCGGTGGCGGGCTGAGGCGGGGGACTTCTTCGATGCGGTGCCGGGCGGCGGCGACGTCTATCTCCTCAAGCACGTCCTGGCCAGCTGGCCCGACGAGGAGGCATTGCGCATTCTCTCCTCGTGCCGCCGCGCCATGTCGGGCCAGGCCCGTCTGCTGGTCGTCAACGCGCTCATTCCGGAGGGGAACGCCCCCCATCCCGGCAAGAGTGTCGACGCGATGATGATGACCGTGCTCAACGGCAAGGGGCGTACCAAGGAGGAGTACGAGGCGCTGCTGGCCCGTGCGGGCTTCACGGTGACCCGGGTGCTGCCGGTCTCGTCGCACGCCGGGATCATCGAAGCCGTCGTGGGCTGACGAGATCGGCGTGGGCCAACGGGCCGCCCGCCCCAGCCCCGGCCGGAGCCGGGGCTGGGGCGGGCGGATGTCAGTCCTCCAGGACCCGGTCGAGATAGCCGCCGCTGGCGATGGGGATGGCGGACAGGAACTCGCCGGGCAGATCGAAGGCGTCGACCAGAGTCATCATGTGGGGGGCCAGGTCGGCGATGGCCTCCTCCATGGCGTTCGACCAGGCGCGCACATGAAGGCTGTTCAGGGCGCCTTCGGCGAGCAGGTCGCCGGTGTGTGCGCACAACTGTCGCAGCAGGAACAGCCGGCACAGGCCGTGGAGAAGACGGGCTGCCGTCGGGTCGACGGCCCGGGCGGCGGCAGCGATGAAGGCGTCGGCGGCGTTCAGGCTGGCGTGGCTGGAGACCATTTCCAGACCGGCAGCGGACGCGGCGTTCCACCGGTTCAGCGGGCTGTTCGCCGGAGCCTGGCGCACGGCGGCCCGCGCCCGTAACTGCCAGATGCCTTCGACGTCGGCGAGCAGGGCACGCAGGAAGCCGAGGTCGTCGAGGGCCTGTTCGGCGGTGCCGGGATGGTGGTGGGAGCCGGGCGGGGTGGTCTGGTGACCGAAGACCATCTCGGACGCGGCCTTCACCCAGACCACCAGGTTGTCGCCCTCGGCGGTGATCGAGCTCTCCAGGTTCAGTGGGAAGTCCGCCAGGCCGTTTGCGGGGAACAGGCCCTGGGCGCCGCAGCGTTCGCGGCACTCCAGGGTGATGTCGCGGGCCTGCCAGGTGATCCAGCCCTTGGCGATGGCGGTGAGACGCTCGGCCTCGGCCCGTTCATCGGCGGTGTGCTGGGCCCATCGGGAGACGACCGTACGGTGCAGGAAGGTCATCGCGTACGCCTTCGACAGTGCGTACAGCAGCCGCCCGTGATGGCTGCGGTGGGCGGCCAGCGGCACCCGTTCGCCTGCCTTCGGCCCGCTGATGTGCCGGTGGTGCGCATAGCGCACCGCGATGGCCAGGGCGGCCCGGGAGACGCCCACGCCTTTGGCACTGAGGCAGAGTTTGCCCACCGTGACGCGGCCGATCGAGCGCAGGAATCGTCTTCGCCGACTGCCCAGGCTGCCGGTGACCAGCCCGTCCCGGTCCAGGTGCCCGTGGTCGGCCTCCATCAGCGCCTCGCGCGGCAGCCGCACCTGGTCGAAAGAGGTGAGGCAGTGGTCCAGGGGGACGCCTGTGCGCTCGGGAAGCATCCGTATTCGGACCCCGGGCAGCGGGCCGTGCTCATCGCTCAGCGGCGTGAGGAAGAGGCAGACGCCCTGGTCCTGGCCGTCGATGAGAAGCCGCGCGGCCACCACCGCGCTCTTCGGCCCGCCGATCATGCTCGTGTTCGGCATGAACTTCTGCGCACCCGATGTGGGCGTGTGCAGCACGAAGCCGCCGGAGGCGCGGTCGAGGACGGCGGTGGTCTCAAGGCCCGCGACGTCGTTGCCGTGGTCGAGCTCGGTACACAGAAACGTTCCTGTGCGCTGCAGGGAAGTGAACTCCGACAGATCGCGCCGGCGCTGGGGGTCATGGTCGAGCAGGCTGCCCAGGAACAGGTTGTAGTGGATCCCCGCAACCGTTCCCAGCGCCGCGTCCACCACCCCCGTCCACTCGTGCAGGCTGGCCAGCCGACGGGGGTCGCCCGCCAGCGCCTCCGGACTGTCGAGAGCGCCGTTGAGCAGGCGCAGCCGGGCGTAGGAGCGATCGATGCGCTGTTCCTGGGACAGTCCCGGCCGGTAGCGGAACTCCTCTCCGGCGATCAGTGTGCGCCAGGTGCCGTGGACGCGGTCCCGGTCCTCCTGGTCGAACAGCAGATGCGCCAGTTCGGTGGCCGCAGTGGCCGGGGCTTCAGGTTCTGGCCCCACCCGCGGGAGAAGTCTCCCGGCGGTCAGGGGTTGGTCATCCTTCTGGAACGTCAGCAGGGTCATGGGACCTCTCCGCAGAGACGTCGAGTCAGGGAAGGAAGTTCAATGGCCCATAAAGATACGGCCCAACCGGTTTTTTGCAAGGAATCCGCAGAAGTTCCAGGTCAACTATGCGGCGTTGCAGGGCCTATGACCGGAAGACGACCGTCCGGACCTCTTGAAAAACCGGACGCTTGGTTTTATTGTGATGATTGTTCGCACCCCTGTCGGGTGTGCGGGCTGGACGGACCGTGTCCGCGCCGTCCTGCGGCGGAGCGGACTAACGGCACGCGCCGGTGGGCGGTTTGCCCGCCGGTGCGCCTCTCGTCGGCCGGTTGCCGACGCGGGGGCATCCGTCATGTCCGGGTGTGACGGGGGGTACGGAGGTGGACTGTGGCGCGCCAAGAACGGGCCACTCGAACGCGGCAGGCGATCCTGGTCGCGGCGGCCGAGGTGTTCGATGAGGTCGGATACGAAGCAGCGACGATTTCCGAGATCCTCAAGAGATCCGGAGTGACCAAGGGAGCGCTCTACTTCCACTACGCCTCCAAGAAGGAGCTGGCCCAGGAGGTGCTGGGCGAACAGCTCGGCGCGCTCCCGGAGTTGCCTCCGCGGGACCTGAGCCTGCAGCGGGCGGTGGATGAGGCTCTGCTGCTGTCCTACCTGCTCAGAGAGGGCGAGCCGATCGTGCGGGGCAGCGTGCGGCTCACCGTGGAGCAGGGGTCGTCCAAGGACGGCCTGGACCGGCGGGTACCGATGCAGGCCTGGACCGATCACAGCCTGAGCCTGTTCCAGCAGGCGAAGGCGGACGGAGAGCTCCTTCCCCACGCCGACCTGGGCACCATCGCGAAGATGTTCGTCGGGGCCTTCACCGGGGTGCAGGTGCTGTCGAGCATCATGACCAGGCACGACGACATGCTGGAGCGGGTGGCCGAGCTCTACCGGCATCTGATGGCGGCCATCGCGGTTCCGGGGGTGCTGGTGCGCCTCGACTTCAGTCCGGGCCGGGCTGCCGAGGTGTACGAAGAGGCCATGAAGCTGCGCAAGGAGCAGGAAGCGACCGCACCCGCGTAAGCAGGCTGCCGGCCCGAGAACTCCGCAGCCTGCACCGGCCGCGGAGTTCTCTGCTGTGCCCCTCTCCCCGTCTCTGCGCCCTTCGCCTGCCGAGACAGGTCCCCGACCGTTTCTCGAGCGGTATCCGAGCCCTCCTTGAGCACGTCCGCCGACCGTGGCGGGGACGAAGGGAGGCCGCTGTGAACGCTGAACACGGCACCGATCACGTGGTGCGCGTCGAGCGCGGACATGCCGAGGCGGACGAACTGGCCGCGGTCACCGTGGTGTTGCTCTCGGTGATCGCCGGTCAGAGGGCGCAGGGGGAGTACGCCGGGGAGGAGCGGACGCCTGCCACAGGACGGCGGCGCTGGGAGGGCCAGGCGGCCTATCTCGCCCCGCACAGCTGGCAATGAGCCATTCATGGACGACAACGACACAAACCGCACAAGCGGTTTGTTACGGTGGTCCATCCGGACCGGCCGCACCCGCACCGAAGGAAGGGACCCGTTGTGACGCTGCTGAGTGACACCGCCCCGGTCCGCGTCGAGCCGAGTGATGCCCGTGGGCGTGTGGCGGAGTTGCATGCGCTGCGCGAGGAGGCCCGTCGTGGGCCGAGTGAGCGGGCGACCGAGGCGCAGC